>NZ_JARANW010000029.1:0-43425 GCF_029889825.1 Halomonas sp. 11-S5 | reverse complement strand
AGGCCCTGACCAGGCTCTCGTAGGTGTGCTCGGCGTCCTGTACCGGTGCGGCGTAGACATGCATCTGCCGCGAGTAGCCCAGCACATTGACGGCGATGTTGACCCGGGTGGACTGGCCATCGACCTCGACCGTCAGCTCGCCCCAGTCATGCTGCAGCTGGTGGCCGGGGCGCGTCTCGAAACGCACCGTGGCCTTCGACGGCTGCAGCGAGCGCTTGGGCCGGATGTAATCACACAGGATCGAATAGCCCCCCGCATAGCCGCAGTGGCGCAGCTCGGTGAAGATCACCTGAGCATTCCAGACCCCCTGGGCGAGCAACGTATCGACCTGCGGCTTGAACGGATCCAGCTTGCTGCGCCGAGCACCCGGCCGGCGATGCACGTCGAGCTCGGCGGCGACGTCCTTGAGATAGGCTCCCTGATTGACCTTTTGGCGTATCATGAGGAAAGTCCTCCTGCTTGAGCATCGGGTACCTCCTGATCGTTCTGTTTCCCAATCAGAGGGTACCCCGCTTGAGTGGGGGGACACCTTATTTCGGTATTCAGGGGACTTTTAGCATCGTTACTGACACTGCACCCGAGCGCGCCGCAGAAAGCCTTTACCCAGGCCAAGCGACTGGCCGGTGTCGAGCGGATCGGTGGTATTCATAGCCTGCGCCATGCCTACGCCACGCATGTACTGGAACAGGGTATGCCCGTCCATCAGCTTCAACGGCTGAAGCTGTCTGACAGCCTGATGGGCGGCTTAGTCCAACAGGCATTTCTTCGCCATGCTCCGCACGGCGAAGAAATGCTGAACAGTTACACCTCACTGATCCGGCCTTGACAACTGTACGGCAAGGCCGTATATTTTAGCAATGCTTTTCATCGAAACCTCAACGTTCACCAAGCTATTGCCGAACTATCTCACGGATGAGGAATACCGTGGGCTTCAAACCTACCTTCTGCAGAAGCCAGATGCCGGGGATCTGATTAAAGGTTCGGGTGGTGTTCGTAAAGTTCGATGGGCACCAGCGGGTTCGGGAAAGAGCGGTGGTATCAGAGCCATTTATTACTGGAAGAAATCTGACCACGAGATATGGATGCTCACGCTGTACAGTAAATCAGAACGCGCCAGCATTCCTGGCCACACGCTCAAGCAGATAGCGGAGGCAATCAAAAATGGGTGACAGGAACCTTGGGGCAGAGATTCTTGACGGTATCAATGAAATCAAGCAGTTCAAGAAAGGCAAACTGGCTCTACGAACGCATGAGCTTTCAGAGCCTTCACCGCCCAAAGTGATCAGGCTGAAATTGCACATGTCGCAGTCAGCATTTGCCGGTCTTATGGGTGTGAGTGTGCGAACCCTTCAGGATTGGGAACAGGGTCGTCGCGAGCCGCAGGGGCCTGCGGTTGCGCTTCTGCGCATAGCTGAGCAACACCCGGAAGTTTTTAGTCAGCTTCACTGACCAAAGTGAGGTGTAACCAGGCCATGCACCGGATGCCAAAACCTCCGCTTCGGCCCTACCCCGCGATCATCCGCTTCTTACGTAATGGTTGGCCACCTGGGGGCCAGCGGTGCGGTCAATTAACGGCTCCACCGAATCCCTCACTCGCCGTTCGTGCCCGGGTCATCGACGCGCACCCGAACATAGGAGCCGGGTGCCTCCTCGATAGGCGGGTATTCCTCGCTGCCGGGTTCGCGGGCGGACACCTGGCTGCCGGCATGGCGCTTGAGCCACTGGCGCCATTCCGGCCACCAGGAGCCTTCGTGGTGGGTGGCCGATTCCAGCCAGCGGTCAGGGTCGTTGGGCAGGTGGCCGTAGCTCCAGTAGCCGTACTTCGTCGAGTCGGCCGGGTTGATCACGCCCGCGATATGGCCGGAGCCCCCCAGGATGAAGCGTGGCCGGCCACCCAGCAGGTGGGCGCCGCGATAGCTGGATTGCCAGGGGGCGATATGATCCTTCTCGGTGGCCACGAAGAACGCCGGGGTCTTCACCTTGCTCAGATCGATGGCTTCCCCCGCCAGGGTAATGCCCCCGGGTTCGGCGAGGCGGTTTTCCAGGTACATATTGCGCAGGTAGAAGCTCTGCATGCGCCGTGGCATGCGGGTGGAGTCGGAATTCCAGTAGAGCAGGTCGAAGGCCTGGGGCTCCTTGCCGAGCAGGTAGTTGTTGATCACGAAGCCCCAGATCAGGTCGGCGGACTGCAGCAGGTTGAAGGCATTGGCCAGGTGGGTGCCCTCCAGGTAACCGCGCTGGGCCATGTGATGTTCCATGTAGCGGATCTGCTCCTCGTCGATGAACACCTTCAGCGGCCCCACCTCGCTGAAGTCGAGCAGGGTGGTGAAGAAGGTGGCACTGTGCACCCGTTCGTCGCCCCGGGCGGCCTGATGCGCCAGGGTGCTGGCCAGCAGGGTGCCGCCGATGCAGTAGCCGATGGTGTTGAGCGTCTCCTCGCCGGTGATCTCTCCCACCACGTCCATGGCCTTGAGGGTGCCCCGGGTGAGGTAGTCGTCGAAGGCCACCTCGGCATAGCGCTCGTCGGGATTGACCCACGAGATGATGAAGACGGTTATTCCCTGGTCGACGGCCCAGCGGATGAACGAGCGCTTCGGGGTCAGGTCCAGGATGTAGTACTTGTTGATCCATGGCGGGACGATCAGCAGCGGCCGGCGGTCGACCGCCTCGGTGGCGGGGGCGTACTGGATGAGCTGCATCAGCTCATTCTGGTAGACGACCTTGCCCGGGGTCGCTGCGATGTCCTTGCCCAGCTCCAGCCCGGCCGAATCACTCTGCTTGATGCGCAGCAACCCCTCGCCCCGCGCCATGTCCTCCATCAGGTTGGCCAGCCCCTGCAGCAGGTTGGCGCCGCCGGTGCGCACCGTGGCCTCGATCACCTCCGGGTTGGTGGTGACGAAGTTGCTGGGGGCGAGGGCGTCGATCAGCTGACGGGCATAGAACTCGACCCTGGCCCGCTCGTCGTCGTCCAGATCCTCGGTGACCTCATGCACCCCCTTCAACCACTGCTCGGCCGTCAACTGGTAGGCCTGGCGGAGCGTGTCGAAGAAGAGGTTCTCTTCCCAGCTCTTGCCCTTGAATCGCCGGTCGCGCGGGGCTGGATCGAGGCCCGATGAGGGCGCCTCGCCGGACAGGCGCTGCACGGCGTTCTGCCAGAGGGTCGTATAGCCCTCCATTAGCTGTTGCTGGAATTCCATGGCGCGTTGCGGATGGAGCAGGAACTGCTGGCCCAGACTGGCAAGCGACTTGGCCGCGACTGCCGGGTCGGGCATGGTGAAGAAGTCCCCGCGTGTCTGGCGCTCGAGCCAGCCCTTCCACGCCCGGGACGACCCGGTCGATAGTCGCTCGAGAACCTCGGCATAGCGCTGTGCCAGCTCATCGGGTGGCGTCGCCTGATCGTCTGGCTTCGCTGAAGACGGTTTCTGGTCATTCATGGCCTTGCCCCCTGGTGAGTGCTCCGCGATAGCGGCCTCGTCCGACCCGGAGGCGGGTCGACGCGTCAGAGTCGATATGCTGCTCTCCAACTGCCGCAACCACTCCCTTCAGTATCGTAGGGGCTGAGTGAGACGCAACCTCACCGAGGGGGCGGATATAGCCGTCGTGTGCCCGCAGAACCTTCCGTTGCCCTGCCAGCGCTTGGACGCTCCCTGAAGGCTCATCGGCCTCAGGCTTCTACCAGTGGAAAGGGAGGCGACAGACCAGATGCAGCTGCTCAGGGGATCGTCTCCGGGCTCTCCTTCTCCGCCGGCTATGTCCTCGGGGTGGCCGGCCACTGGCTGTGGGCCTATCGGCACCTGCCGGAGCCCGGGCCGTGCTTGTTGTCCTTGGCCTCGATCACCGCAATGGGCTGGTGCTTCTGGTAGCTCAGCAGGTAGTCGGCGCGGCGCCGCTTGCCCCAAGAGTCGACGCCAGCGTTATAAGTCCGACAAGGAGGTGCAAACAACCTTTATGGGCGTTAATGCTGATCGTAGTGTCCGCCGAAGTGTCCGCCAATGACGAAAATATAAAGGGACTTGTCGTCGAACCGACAAATGAGCCTGTCCCTCGGTGAGAGGCGTCTTGACCACAGGCCTGACACGTTGTGCTTGAGTGGCTCAGGTTTGCCGATGCCAGTTGATGGGTCGTCAGAGCGGATCCATTCGCGGCGAAAGCGAGGTTACTGCCTGCTGTTTACCCAGCAGGCAGCAGGTCGGCCACATCAGTCTTCGGTGCGCACCAGCCAGGACTCGACCACCTCGGCGCCGTGCTCTGCCTTCCAGGCCTTCAGCGTCTTCTGATTTCCGCCGCGGGTCTCGACCACCTCACCCGTATTGGGATTCTTGAAAATCTTCAGCTTGCGCTTGGCGCGTCCAGTACTCGGGCTGCTGGCAGTGCTTTGGGCCGCCGTGGGCTTCGGATTCAACAGGGCGATCACGTCAGCAGCGGACTTTCCAAACTCGCGCATCAGCGCTTCTAATTTTTCCTTGAACTCGAGCTCGTTCTTCAGACCCTCGTCGTTTTCAAGGGCCTTCAGCTCGTCCTGAAGCTGTTTCAATTGCTGTTCTTTCTGCAGATAGGAACTGAGGATCGACATCTTGTCTCCGTCTTTGGATATATGCCGGGGAAGTATGATCATCATTGAACACCGCTTCAACAGAAAACGCCCGGTGCGGTGCGATAGTGTAGATCCCCAGGCGCCGCGAGAAAAAACATCTACGGAGCCGTAGGCTATGTGGAAGAAGGCTCGGGGATCAATTTGTTGGGCACCCAGCTCAAGTCAGTGACCATGCCGAACAGCTCGACCAGCGACTGGAAGACGATGACCACCACGGCGGCGTGCCAGGCAGCGGCCAGAGGAAGGCTTCCAGCCGAGATGATCGCGTCGTTGCCGATACACACGCCCGGCGACGCCATGACCGAACCATACGTCATGGCCCACTACCACACGCGCGGCCTGACGCCACGCAAACACCTCGTCATCCTCGGCGGACTCATCCTACGTTTCCCATCTTGTCGTGGGCCATGGTGGGTGGTGTCACTGGACCAACGCAGACCTCTTTACCATCCTTCGGTACCCGCACATTGGCGGGCAGAGAGATCGGCGACTCGACAAGCTCCCGATCCAGATCGTGTCCGATATGGGTCAGATAAACTGCAGGCACCTCGAACCGCTCGATGATCTGCAGCGCCATCGGCAGGGAATTATGATTGGTCGGGTTGACGACGCTGCTGGGGTGGCCGGTGTCGAGCACCACCACATCCGGCTGCCACTCGCGCAGAAAGCGCTCTGTCGCCCCCGGCAAGCCGCAGGTGTCGGTCAGGTAGGCCAATCGCCCGCCTCCGTCATCGAGGCAATAACCCAGGGTCGGCTTGCTGTGATGGAGTGGTACGGGAGTCACCGTCAGCGACGGTAGCAGCAGCGGCCGAAACGGCTTGAGGCCCGCCTTGAAGTCCAGCACCCCGGGGTGGCGGAAGAGGTCGGCAAAACCTTGGGGGTCCTTGGGGCCATAGACCGGCAGCGGCTCCCCCCTGCCCCAACGCAGATGCAGGAGGCCCTGCACATGATCGGCGTGATAGTGGGTGAGCAGGATCGCCGACGGCCGCTCTCGCTCACAGCTCTCCGCCAGATCCATGCGTCCCGCATCGATCAGATAGCGGTGGCCATCGACACGCACCTCGGCGCTGCACGGCCCCCGGCGATGACTGGACAGCACCCGCGCACGAGCACAGGCGTCGCAGTCGCAGCCAAAACAGGGCACCTGGGCACTGTCGCCGGTCCCCACGAAGCGAAACTTCACGCTGGGACCTCCGTCTCGAGCAGCCGGTCCATCGCCGCCAGGCTGGCATCCAGAGGCCCGCCGTTATCGATGTGCACCACGTCCGGCAAGGCCTCGCGCAGTTCCCGATGACGCTGAAGACGGGCCTCGATCTCCGTCTCGCTCTCTCGCCCACGCCGTCGTAACCGACCGCGCAGCACCTCTTCCGCTGCCGTGATCACCACGGGGAGGAGCGCTTCACCGAAGCGCGCCTGGGCCTGGCCAAGCACCCGTCGGCTGCCATTGACCAGCACCACCTTGTCGCAAGCCAGCCAGGCCTCCACCTCGATGCCCAAACCGTACTGAAACCCATGTGCCTGCCAGGAGAGGGCAAACAGACCCGAGCACTCGCGGGCGGCAAACTCCTCGCCGGTCAGTGCAACGCTGTTCTCGGTGGGTCCGCTGTGACGGGTCACATAGCGATGTGCGACCATCCACTCGGGATGGCGCTGGCGGACCGCCTCCAGCAGGGTGTCCTTGCCCACCCCACTGGCACCCACCAGATACACCAGGCGGCCCATCAGTGCACCTGCCGGCCAGCGCACCATACCCGCTGCACCAGCGGATGGTCGTCGACCACACGCACCCGCAGCAGATCGGCGCGCAGCCCCGGGGCGAGCCGACCGCGATCAGTGAGCCCCACTGCCTCGGCCGGTGTTCGTGTGGCCGTGGCCACCGCCTGAGGCAGGGGGTACCCCTCCGCCATGCCGGCAATGCGGAACACCGCATCCAGCAGTGCAGCAGGATAGTAGTCCGAAGAGAGCACATCGAGCACACCCAGCCGCACCAGCTCCTCCGCCGCGATATTGCCGGAGTGCGAGCCGCCACGCACGACGTTGGGCGCGCCCATCATCACCGCCAGGCCGTGGCGGTGAGAGGCCTCGGCCGCCTCGCGGGTCGTGGGGAATTCTGCCACCCGGGTGCCATACTCGACGCTCTCGGCCACATGCTCGATGGTGGCGTCATCGTGGCTGGCCAGGGCCAGACCCCGCGCCTGACACGCCTCGGCGATGGCGCGTCGATGGGCACTGCTGTAGAGAACGCTGTTGGCCAGCTGCTTCTCGATGAACGCCTCTAGTGCCTCGTCGCTGAATCGGTACTTACCCTGGTAGTAGGTGCGGTAGGCCTCCAGGCTGGCGAATTGACGCTGGCCCGGCGCATGGTCCATCAACGACACCAGGCCCAGCAGCGGCGAGCCGGCCAGTGCCTCGAAGCGAGAGAGCGTCTCGGGGTGGCACACCTCACAGCGCAGGTGCAGGCGGTGATCGATGCGCGCCATGTCGTCGGTCATGATCGCCTGTAGCGAGTCGACCATGTCGAGCAGCGCGCCGTGGCGCATGCTCTGTTCGTCGACATCGCCGATCGAGAGCGCATCGAACACCGTGGTGATGCCGCTGGCGGCCATCTGGGCATCATGCGCCAGCGCCGCGGGGCGTCCCGGCCAAGCCACCTTGGGGCGCGGCTGGAAATACTTCTCCATGTTGTCGGTGTGCAGCTCGACCATGCCCGGCATCAGGTAGTCGCCCTGGCAATCCAGGGCACCCGGGTGCCGGCTCGGTGTATCGTCGATGCCCGCGATACGGCCGTCGCGAATCTTCAGCGAGCCCAGGCACACCTCATCGTCCAGAATCAGACGCGCATTGGTGAGAATCTGTTCGGCGGCATTCATCAGCGGATCTCCTCGGACGGGGACTCGGCCGCTTCCAGCACGGCTCCCATGTGGGCCTCCAGCGGCAACAGGCGATCCGCTACTCGCTCTCGCACATCCTCATCATGGAAGATGCCCAGCAATGCCGCACCGCGCGCCTTGGCCTCCTCGATCAAACCCACCACGACCTCGCGGTTAGCGGCATCCAGCGAGGCGGTCGGCTCGTCGAGCAGCAGCAGAGGGTGCTCGGCGATGAAGCCCCGGGCGATGTTCACGCGCTGCTGCTCACCACCGGAGAAGGTGCCCGGCGGCAGTGACCACAGCCGCGGTGGCAGATTGAGCCGAGCCAGCATTGTCTCGGCACGCTCACGGGCCTCGTCAGGCTCGACACCACACGCCAGCAGCGGCTCCATCACCACTTCTACCGCTGGCACGCGAGGTACCACCCGCAGGAACTGACTGACGTAGCCGATCACGTCGCGGCGCAGAGAGTGCCAGGCGTGGGCCGGCAGATCGGCAAGCTCGAGCTCGCCGTCCTCCTCCCCGTCACCATCAAAGTGCAGGCGCAGGCGCCCACCGGTGACGCGATAGCTGCCGTGGAGCATCTTGAGCAGCGAGCTCTTGCCGATACCACTGGGTCCGGCCAGCACCAGGCATTCGCCCGGTAACAGGGAGAACGAAAGGCCACGCATTACCTCGAGAGTCATGCCGCCCTGGCCGTGCAGCACGAACGACTTGTGCAGGGCGTCTACGGTCAGGAAGGGTTGCGTCAGGGATGTCATGGGTGACAGCTCCTCAAGGCGTGAGTACCGACGACACCAACAGCTGCGTATAGGCATGCTGCGGATCGTCCAGAATCTGATCGGTCAGGCCGCTCTCGACCACCTGGCCGCGGCGCATCACCATCAAGCGGTGGGCCAGCAGTCGGGCAACCGCCAAGTCATGGGTCACTAGAATGACCGAGAGGCCCAACTCGCGAACCAGGGTGCGCAGCATGTCGAGCAACCGGGCCTGCACCGAGACGTCCAGGCCTCCGGTCGGCTCGTCCATGAACACCAGATTCGGCCGGGTCACCAGGGTGCGAGCGATCTGCAGGCGCTGCTGCATGCCGCCCGAGAAGGTCTTGGGCGCGTCATCGATGCGCTTCGGGTCGAGCTCCACTCGACCCATCCAGTCCTGGCCGGCCGCCCGCAGCTGGCCATAATGACGCTCGCCCAGGGCCATCAGGCGCTCACCAATATTGGCACCGGCCGAAACCCCAAGGCGCAGCCCATCACGCGGATTCTGGTGCACCAACCCCCACTCCATGCGCAGCAGTGCCCGTCGACGCGCTTCGCCAAGAGCATACAGATCGAGTTCCCCCTCATGGCCCGCTCCGTCGCGGCCCTGGGCGACGGTCGAGCGATAGGCCACCTGCCCGGTATCCGGGCGCTCCAGCCCTGAGAGCACGCGCAGCAGGGTCGACTTGCCGGAGCCGGACTCACCGACGATACCCAGCACCTCGCCGCGATGCAGGGTGAAATCGATCGCCTCGCAGCCCTTGCCGGGGCCGTACAGGCGCGAGACACCGCGCGCTTCCAGCAGCGCGGGCCGTTGCAGTTCGGGACACTTCATGCCACCTCCTCACGACGTGACTGGCAGTAGTCGGTATCCGAGCAGACGAACATCCGCCCGCCCCGGTCGTCGGTAATCACCTCGTCGAGGAAGGTGTCGCGAGCCCCGCAGATGGCGCAGGGTTCCTCCCACTGCTGCACTTCGAACGGATGGTCCTCGAAGTCCAGGCTCTCCACCCGCGTATAGGGCGGAATGGCGTAGAGCCGCTTCTCGCGTCCAGCACCGAACAGCATCAGCGCCTCGGCCATGTGCAGCTTGGGGTTATCAAACTTGGGGATCGGCGAGGGGTCGGTGACATAGCGCCCGTCCACCTTCACGGGATAGGCATAGGTCGTGGCGATATGCCCGTGACGCGCGATGTCCTCGTAGAGCTTGACGTGCATGACCCCATACTCCTCCAGGGCGTGCATCAGCCGGGTTTCCTCCTCGCTGGGTTCGATGAAGCGCAGCGGTTCGGGTATCGGCACCTGGAAGACAAGGATCTGGCCCTGGCGCAGGGGCTGCTCGGGGATACGGTGACGCGTCTGGATCACATCGGCCTCGGCCGTCGCCGAGGTGGTGGTGACACCGGCCACCCGCTCGAAGAAGGCGCGGATGCTCACCGCATTGGTGGTATCGTCGGCGCCCTGGTCGATCACCTTGAGCACATCGTCCTGACCCAGCACGCTGGCCGTCAGCTGCATGCCACCGGTACCCCAGCCGTAGGGCATCGGCATCTCGCGCCCGCCGAAGGGCACCTGATAGCCGGGAATCGCCACGGCCTTGAGCAAGCCGCGGCGGATCATGCGCTTGGTCTGTTCGTCGAGGTAGGCGAAGTTGTAACCGGTCGTGGCATCAGAATAGTCGTTCATGCCTGCTGCTCCTCCGGCGCGGTAGTAGGTTGCTCGTCAGGCTGTAGCCGGCGGGCGGCATGCTCGCGGCGCAGGCGCCGCAGCAACTCCAGCTCCGACTGGAAGTCCACGTAGTGCGGCAGCTTGAGGTGTGAAACGAAGCCTGCCGATTCGACACTATCGGCGTGGGCCAGCACGAATTCCGCCTGCTGGGCAGGGCCCGTTGGGGTCTCGCCCAGTTCCTCGGCGCGAAGGGCGCGGTCGACCAGCGCCATGGCCATGGTCTTGCGCTCGTTGTGGCCAAAGGCCAGCCCGTAGCCGCGGGTAAACTGCGGTGCCACTTCACGCGAGCCGCCGAACTGGTTGATCATCTGGCACTCGCTGATCTCGATCTCGCCAATGCACACGGGCACCTCGCACTCCTCCACCTCGATCTCGACCGCCACACGACCCAGGCGAATCTCCCCGGCGAAGGGGTGGTTGCGCCCATAGCCGCGCTGGGTGGAGTAGCCAAGGGCCAGCAAGTAGCCCTCATCGCCGCGAGCCAGCATCTGCAGCCTGGTGGCCCGATCTACCGGGAAGTCAGGGGGGTCACGGGTGATGTCATAGGGCTCGCTGCCGTCGTCTGCCTCGCGCTCGAGCAACCCTTCGTCGTCGAGCAGTTCCAGGATCTGCGGGCAGGCCGTCAGTGTCTCCTGGGCCTCGACGGGTGTAGGCGTTTCCCCCTTGGCCAGCTGCAGGAAGTCCAGCAGGCGGTGGGTGTAGTCGTAGGTCGGCCCCAGCACCTGGCCGCCAGGGATGTCCTTGTAGGTGGCGCTGACGCGTCGCTCGATATGCATCGCCGCGGTATCCAGAGGCACCGTTTCAGCCAGCCGCGGCAGTGTGGTGCGATAGGCGCGCAGCAGGAATACCGCCTCGACCATGTCGCCGCTAGCCTGCTTGATGGCCAGGGCAGCGAGCTCCGGGTCATACAACGAGGCTTCGGCCATCACCCGCGCCACAGCCAGGCGCAGCTGCCCTTCCACCTGAGCCACCTCCAGTTCGGCGGATTCGCGGCTGCCTCGCCGGCGATCGGCCAGCCAACGGTGCGCATTGGCAATGGCTTGCTCTCCGCCCTTCACTGCGACATACATGGATCAGCCTCCTCTACCCGGGAAGATGTGATGCGGGTGCTGCGCGGCACTGCTGCCAGCCGGGCCCCGCAGGTCAGGATGGCGTCCAGCCCACGTGGGAAGCGGGACTGATTGGCCGCCAGGCGGTTCATGAGGGCATTGCCCTCCCCGATGCCGAGGCGCCGGAATCCGGGGATACCCGGTCCCTGAAGCCGCCAGGGACCCTCGGTATCCAACCGCTCCAGCACCACCAGCAGCGTGGTGCTGCGATCGGGGTAGATATCGCTGCCCTCGTTGAATACACGAGTGGGATCGGCCAGGGTTGCCGGGGTCACGAGCGCGAAGTCCGCCTCGGCGGGCGTGTCGACCAGACGGCTGCCGGTATGGAACCTCAATCCCTCGCCTAGGCCACCTGCGGCCAATTCGGGGGTCAGCCACACCCGTGTGTCGAGATCGCACAGCGTAAGCAGTGTCGCCCAGCAGGCTGCGCCGATGGCGGCGTCCTCAGGCCTGAGCGGGGACTCCAGCATGTCTTCAACGGTGCCGGGCTCCGCCATGGTCGACAGTAGTTGGCGATAGGCGCGCTGGCTGTCGTGGACGGGATCGTCAAAAGCGGACCACTGCATGCTCATTCCCCTCGGACCATGGTGAAGAAATCGACACGGGTCGCCGCCGCACGGCACCCATGCGCCTCCTGTTCGACGTGCAGTGCGGCCTCCAGCGGCGTCAGCAGTTCAGCGTCGATGCGCTGTCCCCAGTCGTCACGCTGTGCGCAGGCATCAGCCAGGGCGATGAGCTCAGCGTGATGCGCATCGCGGCCCTTGACCCAGCCGTGGCCTAGCGGACCGCCGCCCGGCGTGCCGTCGTCCAGGGCTACGCTCGCCCGGGTCAGGGTCATCTCACCGAGATTGAAAGCCTTGCCGCTGCCGCCCATGCGGCCGCGCACCATAGCCATGCCGGTCTCGGGGCCGCGGACACAGCGGTAGTCGGGAGCGATGCCCAACCGAGCCCAGTGCTCGGCCAGACGCTCGCGGGGAGTCAGCGCCAGAATGCGCTGGCGTCGTGCAGACGTCATGAAGACACCTCGTCAGACAGTGGGTCATTGAAGTCGATGTGGTAGGAGAGACGGTCGGCCCGTGCACGACTGATCGAGACCTCGACCAGTGCGCCGTCGGCATCGACGTTGTCGCTGGCCAGCTGCAGCAGTGGGGCCTGATGCGGGCACTGCAGCAAGCGCTGGTCCTCACGGTCGGCGACCCCGGCCTCGATCCGGACCCGGCGACGTGTGAGCCGTAGACCATAGTGCTGATTGAGCAGTGCGCGTGTGGAGCCGCCCCGATATCGCTCCAGCCAGCCGGGTACCCGCGCTGGGTCGAACCAGTGGCGCAGACGCAGTAGCGGCGCCTCGTCCACCCAGCGCAGGGTATCGACGCACATCAGGGTCATGCCGGCGGGTTGAGAGAATCGCGCGGCAATTGCCTCCGGCGCCACGACCAGCGACTGCTGGAGGCATTCGGTCGTGGTGGTGATGCCCAGCTCCGCGAGGTTGTGCGTCACCTTGCTGCCAGCGCTCACCGCATAGTCCAGCCGCCGATCGACCACCAGCGTGCCCAGGCCCTGGTGGCGAGTCACCATGCCGTCCGACACCAGCTCATCGAGGGCTCGGCGCACGGTGTGGCGGTTGACACCGAAGCGCCGGGCCAGCTGGGACTCGCTCGGCAACCACTGTCCCGGGGAGAAGTGGGTCCGTACCTCTTCGGACAGTGCTCCAGCCAAAGTGAGGTAGCGGGGCTCGCGAAGGGCTTGTCTAGACATGTCGCCTCCTGAAAAAAAGCGCTTCAGATGAAGCGTTTGCGAACCTGCTGGGAGGCCATGTCGAGCAGCGTCACCGCCACGATGATCACCAGCATGATGGTGGCCGTCTCGGTGTACTGGAAGCCGCGCATGGTCTCCCACAGCGACACGCCGATACCACCGCCGCCCACCATGCCCAGCACCGTGGCCGAGCGAATGTTGGACTCGAAACGGTACAGGCTGACCGAGATCCACAGCGGCAGGACCTGAGGAATCAGGCCGAAGATGATCTCTTCGATGCGGCCAGCACCGGTCACGTGCACTCCTTCCATGGGGCCCGAATCGCTCGCTTCCACGGCCTCGGAAAACAGCTTGGCCAGCACCCCGGTGGTGTGGACGAACAGCGCCAGGGTGCCGGCGAAGGGTCCCAGTCCCACGGCCACCACAAAGATCATGGCGAACACCAGCTCGTTGATCGCACGACAGGCATCCATCAGCCGGCGCATGGGCTGATATACCCACCACGGAGCAAGGTTCTCGGAGGACAGTAGGCTGCAGGGAATGGCGCATAGCACCGCCAGCAAGGTGCCCCAGATGGCGATCTGGATGGTGATCAGCATCTGGTCGATGTAGTGCTCCAGATTGCCCAGGGCCGGCGGGAAGAAATCCCCGGCCAGTTCGGCCATGTTGTCAGTATTGGCAATCAGCAGCCCGGGCTGCATTTCCGCGCCCTGCCAGGCCCAGCTGAGCACCGCCAGGGTCAGGGCCCATCCCGCCAGCGGGACCCAGCCTCGCCGTGCCGGTCGGGCGTCCAATGTGGAGTGATGCACGTTCATGGGAACTCCCGTTGAGGGGCCCGCAAGCCCCTCGTCATTCAGCGCTGGATGTCGTTACTGACTAACCATCGCGGTCGCTGGCGCCTCATCGGCCTGAGCCTTGGCTGCCTCGAGTCGCTGGTTCAGTTCTTCGAGCTGAGCATCGAACTCGGCCAGCTGGCGGTCGCGCTCTTCTTCGGACAAGCTCTCGTCCTGGGCGACCTGAGCACGCTCCTTGAATAGCTCCAGTTGACGAATGGGCAGCAGCTGATCGTTATTGGATTCGTCGAAGCGTGCCCACTGCAGCGGCTCGAGGATCTCGCGCTGGGCCTCGGTCTCGCCGTAGGAATAGAAGAACTCACGCAGCTCTGCCTTCAGCTCCTCGGGAAGGTTCTTGCGCCACACCAGCGGGTCGGAGGGAATCAGCGGCGATTTCCAGATCACCTTGATCTGTTCTGCCTTATCGGGATGATTGATTTCGAGACGCTCCATGCTCTCGGTATTGAACGTGGCCACGTCGACCAGGCCGTTGGCCACGGAGAGCGCGTTGGTTTCATGATTGGAATTCAGCGTCCGCTTGAAGGCCGATGCCGCATCCACGCCGTTCTTGGCAAAGATGTAGTAACCGGGCACCAGGAAACCGGAGGTGGAATTGGGGTCACCGTTACCAAAGATCAGTTCATCAGCGCGGCTCAGCACGTCCTCCACATTCTCGAGGTTGCTGTCGCGATGAGTGATCAGTAGGCCCCAATAGCCCGGCGAGCCATCGGCGGCCACGGTCTGGGCAAAGACCTCGCCGCCGGCGCGGTCGACGGCCTCCATGGCCGACTTGTTGCCGTACCAGGCCAGGTCGACCTTGTCGAAACGCATGGCCTGAATGACCGCGGCGTAGTCAGTGGCAAAGAATGGCTTCACTTCCATGCCCAGAGTGTCGGACATCTCGGCCAGGAAGGGCTCCCATTGGGTGGACTGATTCTGGCTCGATTCGGTGGAAATGATGCCGAAGTTCAAGGTGTCGGCGGCATCGGCGGCAAGAGTCAGCTGGCTGGCGAACAGGGTGGCACCAGCCACCAGCGGCAGGGCGATACGACGCAGGGTAAAACGGGACATGGCAAGGACTCCTTCGGGGTGGTGATCAAGCGAGTGAGGTCAGCCCAGCGCAGCCACGGGGGTGGCCAGGTCAACGGAGGTGGAACGGGAGTGGAGCTCGTCGAGTCCAGCGTTCTCGTACAGCGACTCGAGGCGGGCATCGGTGAGATCGCTGGCGGGGCCATCGAAATACAGGCGTCCCTCCTTGAGGGCGATGGCACGCGGACAGAAGCGCCGTGCAACCTCCACCTGATGCAGGGTGATCAGCACGGTGCGGCCATCTTCGGCATTGATGCGCGCCAGAATTTCCATGACCTCGCGGACACTGCGCGGATCCAGCGAGGCGATAGGTTCATCGGCCAGGATGATGTCGGCGTCCTGCATCAGCACCCTGGCAATGGCCACGCGCTGCATCTGTCCGCCGGACAGGGTGTTGGCACGCTGGCCGGCCAGGGCCTCGATCCCCACCCGTGCCAAGGCGTGGCGCGCGGACTGCCTCTCTTCCTCGGTGAAGCGACCCAAAAGGGCGCGTCCACGGGGCATGTTGCCCAGCTGACCGATCAGCACGTTGGTCAGCACGCTCAGTCGGCCGACGAGGTTGAACTGCTGGAAGATGTAGCCAGTGCGGCAGCGATCGGCGCGGGAACGGCGGCTCAGGCGTCCACCGCTCTGGATATTGCGACCAAGCACCTGAACGCGGCTCTTTCCATCACGATTGGAACGGGTGAGGCCAGCGAGGTGACGCAGCAGGGTGGACTTGCCGGAGCCCGACGGCCCGATCAACGCCACCATTTCACCGGGCTTCACCGAGAAACCGACGTCGCGAAGCACGGGATGCTGACCGAAGCTCTTGCTTAGCTGGTCAACCAGAATGCTGGGGATCGACATGACACCTCTCCTCGTTGGGATGGTGTCAGTATCGCGGACTCAGGTTAACGTCAGTTGTCTAGACAATGATAATCTCGTGACACTGTTGAGGTAACTCATGCCACGATACATGTCACACGTTATCAACTTTTCTATATATCAACTGGTTACAAACCACAGTCACCAATTCGTCATGCAAATGACCGCAACTCGTCATTTGACGAGATATGCCTTGCACCACAGCTGAGGCTGAGAGCCCCGACGGTTCCCACTATCGATATGACATCAGGCCAAGTGGCCGCCGAATGCTTCAGTCGCACAAAAACGAATTGATCACCCGGGACCCGACACCTAGATGCGGCGCCTGGTGTATCCTTCCTCCTAGACCATGAGACTCCAGCCCCCCGACACCGCCCCCGAGCGCATCGGCTTTCTGCTGCTGCCGCGCTTCGCCATGGTGGCCTTCTTCTCGGCCATCGAGCCGCTGCGCATCGCCAATCGCATCGGCGGCCAGACACTGTTCGAGTGGCGGACGAATGTGAGCGGAAAACGTTGTCGAGAAGCTTCGGCGTTAACCCTTAGAAACAGGTTACCAGGCTCTCCTTAACCTTCAGCGCCTCGTCCACCAGCAACAGCTGGCGCCATTTGTCAAAGGTCAGGCAGGGATGGGAGGTGCCGAAAGCCACCACATCACCGACGGCGATCCCGGCATTCTGCGGTATCGCCAGGAAAAGGTGCTGATCCATGATATGCGTCGTGTGACAGTCACTTACGTCAACTGGCGTCGTGGCTGCCGCCGGGTGCGAGATCACCGGATAGCGCCGCAGCGGCAGTGGCAGGTCCGGCTCGTGGCCAATATCGCGCTTGCCCAGGGCGATGATGGCTAACCCCGGCTCGGGCAACGACTGCACATGGGCAAAGATCTCCAGCGCCGGCCGCAACTCACCCTGAAGGTGCGGATGGCGCGCCTTCACCTCGGCCATGGCGCCAGCATAAAGCTTGTGATCGTGCACCACGTAACAGCCCGGTCGCAGCACCGGCGTGTATCGCTCGCGCAACGCCGCGTTGTCGAACGCCTCGGCGATCAGATCGAACCACTTGGAACCGGAAGCGGTGACGATCGGCGCCTCGCACGCCAGCAAGCCACTGTCGACAAGCGACCTAACGGTTTCTACCAGTCTCTCCCCGTAGGCGCGCACTGCCGCGATTTCATCGCCGCCAGCGATCATGCCTTCGTAACCCTCAATACCCACCAGTGCCAAGGCCGGCTGCTCCGCGATCGCCGCCACCAGAGCCTCGACTTGCTCGGTATCGCGACAGCCACAGCGCCCGCCCGGCAAGCCAAGCTCGATCAACACCTGCAGCTTGAGCCCCCGGGCGGCAAAGAAACGCCCCAGCTGGCTCACATTTTCGACACCATCCACCACGCAGTAATAATCGGCGCCACCCTCGATCAGCGCCGCCACCATGGCCATGTTGACCTCACCCACCAGCTGGTTGGCCATCAGTAACCGCGTGACTCCGTGGGCGAAGGCGGCCCGGCATTGGGGGGCTGTAGCCAGGGTGATGCCCCAAGCGCCAGCCTCGAGCTGACGGTGAAACAGCGCCGGTGCCATGGTGGTCTTGCCATGAGGTGCCAGCCGTGCGCCATGATCGTCGACGAAGCACTGCATCCATTCCAAGTTCTGAGCCAACGGCGCCTCATGAATCACTGCCGCCGGCAGGCTGACCCCTGTCAACAGCTCGGGACCGGCTTCGACGGTGCCCTTGTCGCAGCACATCCTCGCTTCGCGCATTGCTTGCACTCCTCTTAGCGGCTTCGCCCAGGAACTTCAATTCCCTAGGCTATGCGATCAGCGCCTACTCACATTCACTGCTGCCGCGCATGGTTGCCGCGGCGCCCGGATCGTCGATGGCGCCGAGGTTCATCGACGTTCACACCCATGACTGAGGTAATAGCTTAAATCCAGGTGATTTCTGTCTTGACCATGGGGTCCACTATACCCTGCGAGTCGTCCGTTGATCGCGTGACCGCAGACTGTGGGTGCAAGCCCGGCCAGGACGCCTACGCTAGGTGAATGCCTTTCACAATGATGACGGCATCCGAGCCTAGGCATCGACGATGCGTTACGAGTAGCAAAAGGGTATCGAACATGAATGAAGCTAACCTTCATCCGCATGGCGCGAACGAGCTGCGGGGGCGCATCCGCGCCAACTACGACGCCAACGAGGCAGATGTGCTGCGCGGGCTCGTCGAGCGTATCAAGCTGTCCGAGGACGACCGCCGCAAGGTGGCCGCCGTCGGCGCCACATACGTGGAGCGTGTGCGCAAGGAAAAGTCACCTTCGATGATGGAGGCCTTCCTGGCCGAGTACGGGCTCTCGACCGCCGAGGGCGTCGGGCTCATGTGCCTGGCAGAAGCGCTGCTGCGCGTGCCCGATGCGGAAACCATCGACGACCTCATCCACGACAAGATCGAGCCGTCCGACTGGGGCGCGCACCTGGGCAAGTCGTCGTCGTCGATGGTCAACGCCTCGACCTGGGCGCTGATGCTGACCGGCAAGGTGCTGGACGACGATCCCAAGGGCCCGGTGCGGGCGCTGCGCGGCCTGGTGCGCCGGATGGGCGAGCCGGTGGTGCGTACCGCGGTCGGCCAGTCGATGAAGATCCTCGGGCGCCAGTTCGTGCTCGGCCAGACCATCGAGGAGGGCATGAAGAATGCCCGCGAGCTCGAGAAGCAGGGCTACACCTACTCCTACGACATGCTCGGCGAGGCCGCGCGCACCGACGACGATGCCGTTCGCTATCACCAGGCCTACGCCAAGGCGATCACCGCGATCGCCAAGCAGGCCAAGGGCGACGTGCGCGGAAGCCCCGGCATCTCGGTGAAACTCTCGGCATTGCACCCGCGTTATGAATACACCCATCGCGACACGGTGATGGCGGAACTCGTGCCGCGAGCCAAGGAGTTGGTGCAGCAGGCGGCCAAGGCCAACATCGGTTTCAACATCGATGCCGAGGAGCAGGACCGGCTGGATCTGTCGCTCGACGTGATCGAGGCACTGATGTCAGACCCCAGCCTCGATGGCTGGGATGGCTTCGGGGTCGTGGTGCAGGCTTACGGGCGCCGCGCCGCGCCGATGATCGAGACGCTCTACGAGCTCGCCGAGCGGTTCGACCGCAAGATCATGGTGCGGCTGGTCAAGGGCGCCTACTGGGATACCGAGATCAAGCTGTCTCAGGAGATGGGGGTCAAGACCTTCCCGGTCTTCACTCGCAAGGTCAACACCGATGTCAGCTACATGGCCTGCGCCCAGCTGCTGCTCGACCGGCGCGACCGCATCTATCCGCAGTTCGCGACCCACAATGCCCATACCTGTGCCGCCGTGGTGGCCATGGCGGGAGACGACAAGGACAGCTACGAGTTCCAGCGCCTGCATGGCATGGGCGAATCGCTGCATCAGATCGTCAAGCAGTCGGAGGGCACGCACTGCCGACTCTACGCCCCGGTCGGCGCGCACCGTGACCTGCTGGCCTACCTGGTGCGGCGCCTGCTGGAGAATGGCGCGAACTCCTCGTTCGTGAACCAGGTGGTGGACGAGTCGATTCCCCCGAGTGAGGTCTCGAAGGACCCGGTGGAGGGGATGGAAAAACTCGGTGACGCCTTCGCCAGCCCGTTGATCCGCCAGCCCGGCGAGCTGTTTGCGCCCGATCGCAAGAACTCCCGCGGCTACCGGATCAACGAACCCGCCTCGATCCTCCCGCTGCTCAAGGCGCGTGAAGCGTTTGCCGACACCACCTGGACCGCTGGCCCCATGCTGGCCGGAAGCCCGGCACCGCAGGGGCTGGCCCGCGATGCCGTGTCGCCCGCCGACGGCTCTCGTGTCGTCGGCAAGGTCCACGAGGCGACCCCGGCCGAGGTGGCGGCCGCCCTCGACGCCGCCGAGGAGGGGTTCCGTGACTGGTCAGCGCGGCCGGCGGCCGAGCGAGCCAAGGTGCTGCGCCGCATCGCCGACCTCTACGAGGAGCATATCGCCGAGCTGACCGTGATCGCGACGCGCGAGGCCGGCAAGATGATGTTCGATGGCATCGCCGAGGTGCGTGAGGCGGTGGATTTCCTGCGCTACTACGCCAACGAGGGCGAACGGCTGGAGGCGGAGGAGCCCGGCAGCGCCCGCGGCATCTTCGTCTGCATCAGCCCGTGGAACTTCCCGCTGGCCATCTTCACCGGCCAGATTGCCGCGGCGCTGGCGGCCGGCAATGCCGTACTCGCCAAGCCCGCCGAGCAGACGCCGCTGATCGCCGCGCGTGCCATCGAGCTGATGCGCGAGGCCGGCCTGCCGGAGGCGACGCTGCAGCTGCTGCCCGGCGACGGGCCGACGGTGGGCGGGCCGCTGACCAGCGATACGCGGATCGCGGGCGTCTGCTTCACCGGCTCGACCCCGGTGGCGCAGATCATCCACAAGGCCCTGGCCCAGAATGCGGGACCGGATGCGGTGTTGATCGCCGAGACCGGCGGGCTGAATGCGATGATCGTGGACTCCACGGCACTCACCGAGCAGGCGGTGCGCGACATCCTGATCTCCTCCTTCCAGTCGGCCGGCCAGCGCTGCTCGGCGCTGAGGATGCTCTACGTCCAGGAAGAGGCACGCGAGCGGCTGCTCAACATGCTCGACGGCGCCATGGACGCCCTCACCATCGGCGACCCCTGGAACACCGACACCGACGTCTCGCCGGTGATCGACGCCGAGGCCCAGGCCGACATCAGCGCCTATGTGGCGGCGAAGAAAAAAGCCGGCAAGGTGCTGAAGACGCTGCCCGCGCCGGACACCGGCACCTTCGTCACTCCGGCCGTGGTCGAGGTGGGGGGCATCGAGGATCTCGAGCGCGAGATCTTCGGCCCGATCCTGCACGTGGCCACCTTCAAGGCGCGCGACATCGACAAGGTGGTCGACGCGATCAACGACCAGGGGTACGGGCTGACCTTCGGCCTGCATACCCGCATCGACGACCGCGTGCAGCAGATCGTCGAGCGCGTCCATGTCGGCAACGTCTACGTCAACCGTAACCAGATCGGCGCCATCGTCGGCTCCCAGCCCTTCGGTGGCGAGGGGCTCTCGGGCACCGGCCCCAAGGCCGGCGGGCCCCTCTATGTCACCCGCTTCCGGCGCACCGCCGCCGTCGAGCGTCACGACGCTCCCCAGGGAAAATCCGTGCCCCTCGAGGACCTGCAGTCGGCCATCGACGGACTGGACCCGCGCAACTGGGCGGCGCGCCCCGACCGGGTCGAGGTGCTGCGCAAGGCAATGAGCGGCAAGGGCGGCGTGATCCGCAAGGCACTGGCCGAGACCGCGGCCCTGGACATGACCCCGCAGACGCTGCCGGGGCCGACGGGAGAGAGCAACCGGCTGGCGATGTATCCGAAGGGCCCGGTGCTCTGCCTCGGGCCGACCCTGGACATCGCCATCGCCCAGGCGGTGCAGGCGCTCGGCGCCGGCTGTGCGGCGGTGCTCGTCGCACCCGGGGCGGCACAGGCCGTGCAGCAATTGAAGAGTGCCGGGGCCCCCGTCGCCGCGCTCGACGGCAGCGTCGCGGCCGAGACGCTGACCACGGTCAAGGAGGTAGCGGCCGTGGCCGCCGCGGGTGACAGCGACTGGACCCGCGAGCTGCGCATTGCGCTGGCCGGGCGCGAGGGGGCCATCGTGCCGCTCGAGACCCAGACCATCTCGCCGGAGCGCTACGTGGTGGAGCGCCACCTGTGCATCGACACCACCGCCGCGGGCGGCAACGCCAGCCTGCTGGCGACGGCGGAATAGGCTCGACGCGTCTGCCAGCGGCATCGCCGAGGCCGAAGCCGGCGCGGCTGGCTTCCGGCATCACCACCTGCTCGCTGGCAAACGCTATCCTTGTGTGCCCGTCTGCGTGCCCGGCCTCGACCACCGCACTCCCAGGCATCCTGGTGACGGCCACCCTGTACCCGATCTGTCGGGGTCCATTATATCCTGATGCCGCTTAGCACAAGAAAATGCAATCAGATTTATTCAGCGGGGACCAACGTCCCTGCAAGCCCTGACCATAACGATGCCTTGTTTACCATCGGCCAGGCAAAAGCACACTAGAAATAGCAAGAAAGTGAAATCATGGTGTCCTGACGGCTGCTGTAATGGAGGCGATCGCGAAAGCCCGCTACCAATGACAACAGCCAGCGGAGTCACCAAGATGAGTATGCGAGGAGACATGACCATGATCCAGGGTGACCTGAAAGTTGCCGCCCCGATTCGCTGGGCGATGGTGGGCGGCGGCCGCGGCAGCCAGATCGGCTACAGCCACCGCTGTGCGGCGCTGCGCGACAACAGTTTCCAGCTGGTGGCCGGTGCCTTCGACATCGACCCGGCTCGGGGCCGCGAGTTCGGCGAATCGCTACGGGTGGCGCCCGAGCGCTGCTACGCGGACTACCCGACACTGTTCGCCGAGGAAGCCAAGCGCGAGGACGGGATTCAGGCGGTCTCCATCGCCACACCCAACAGCACCCATTTCGCCATCTGCAAGGCGGCACTGGAGGCCGGGCTGCATGTGATCTGCGAGAAACCGCTGTGCTTCAGCGTGGCGCAGGCCGAGGAACTCCGTGCCCTCGCCGATGAGCGGGGGCGCATCGTCGGGGTGACCTATGGCTATGCCGGGCATCAGCTGATCCGACAGGCGCGGGAGATGATCGCCAACGGCGATCTCGGCGAGATCCGCATGGTCCACATGCAGTTTGCCCATGGCTTCCACAGCGAGGCCGTCGAGCAGACCGACCCCGGCGCCCGCTGGCGTGTCGATCCCCGCCATGCCGGGCCCAGCTACGTGCTCGGCGACCTGGCGACCCACCCCTATTACATCGCCGAGATGATGCTGCCGGCGCTGCGCATCAAGCGGTTGCTCTGCTCACGCCAGAGCTTCGTGGCCAGCCGCGCCCCGCTGGAGGACAACGCCTACGTGCTGATGGAGTACGAGGGCGGCGTGATGGGCCACCTCTGGACCTCGGCGGTCAATGCCGGCTCCATGCACGGCCAGAAGGTGCGGGTCATCGGCTCCCGGGCCAGCGTCGAGTGGTGGGACGAGCACCCCAACCAGCTGCGCTACGAGGTCCAGGGCGAGCCGGTGCGGATTCTGGAGCGCGGCATGGACTACCTCTATCCCCAGGCGCGACAGGACGACCGCATCGGCGCAGGCCATCCCGAGGGGTTGTTCGAGGCCTGGTCCAACCTCTACTACCGCTTCGCGTTGGCCATGGAAGCACAGGATCGCGGCGATACCGAGGCCGTCGAGGCGCTGGGAATTCCCGATATCGATGCCGGGGTGGAGGGCGTGCGCTGGGTGGAGAACTGCGTGCGATCCGCCGATGCCGGGGCAGTCTGGGTCGACTATGTCTAACGACTCACGCCGGCCCGCCGGAAAGCTCCGACGGGCTGGCAGGTGACGCCGAGGGTGCGCGAAGATGACAGGTAAACATCGCCATTGCGGAGGGACCGCGGTGATTCAGCGTTTCATGAATCCTGGCACCAGTCGATCGCTGTTGGTGGAGCACCCGGCCGAACTGCTCTACATGTGCAAGGCCGAGGGCAGCCAGAGCGCGATGCCCCGCGCCATGCACCGCCATGACGGCCGTACCGAGATCGTCTTCATCCGCGAAGGCCAGGGCACGCATATCATCGGCGGACACGAGTACCAGACCCACAAGGGCGACGTACTGATCTACAACAGCGGTATCCTGCATGATGAATCCGCCCGGCCCGAGGTTGGCATCACCGCCTACTGTTGCGGCTTCCGTGGGCTCAAGCTAAGGGGGTTGCCGGCCAACTATCTGGTGTCCGAGCAGGGGTGCCCGGTGCTGGCCAGTGGCGAGCAGCAAGCCGCCTTCGAGGGCCTGATGCAGTTACTCTACGATCAGGTAGGGCAGGTCGGTGCCGCCGAGACCTGCCACCACCTACTGCAGGCATTGGTACAGATGGTGGGGCGGCTGCTCGAGCGGCCGGAGCCACGCCTCGATATGCCCGGTTACGACCTCGGCGAGGAGGTTCGGCGCTACATCGACGAGCGCTATGCCGAGGAACTCGATCTGCAAGCCATCGCCCAACGCTTCAAGGTCAGCCACTTCCATCTCGCGCACCGCTTCAAGGCCACGGTCGGCTGCTCGCCTATCCACTACTTGATTCGACGCCGGGTCGGTGAAGCCCAGTCCCTGCTGATCAACACCGACCTCAGCGTCGCCGATGTTGCCGAGCGGGTCGGCTATCGCCATCCCAGCTACTTCAATACTGCCTTCAAGAGAGTCGTCGGCGTGACACCCGGGGTCTACAGGAGACGGTACCTTACTGGCTGAAGTGCTGATGACGGGTATGTGCCGGGTCCCCGAGCTCGACAGATAGAAGTGTAAACCACTGATTAGCCTGGAGATGAAACGCCTTCGAGTGAAGTGCTCCCCTCTGCTCGGATCGTGGTGAGGTCGTCAAAGACGATCGACAGCTCTTGATCGATCAGCGGTTTGAGCTGCTGTGCCAGCACCTCGTTGAGAGCTTCGCTGCAGTCCGACAGGCTGTCCATGGTGCACCACAGATGCTGATGACTGATGGAGGCGGTGTCGACGTCAGGCACCAGCACATCTTCCCATAGCAACGCGGGCCGGATTTGGTGACGTTGACAAGCATGTCATCACCATATCGAGCCGTTCAAGCTGGTTTCGGCCAGCCCGTACGGCTCCTCATCATAGATGCCTTTCGATGACGTCGCGGGTCTGCGCCGGCTCGAACACGCTATCGAATGCCCACTGGCCGAAGCCGCCCTGCTCGTTGACGGCCTTCACCCAGGTCTCCATGGCGGTGCGCTTCTCGGCGTTCTGCTGGCTGTCCTGGCCCTTCACCTCGAGCACCAGGGTCCTGCCGTTGGTGAGCCGGATCAGGTAGTCGGGCACGAAGTTGCGCGAGGAGCCACGCCACAGGTAGCGCACCTTGAAGTCGAGGTGGTCGTTCTTGGCCCAGGCAGCGATGCCGGGGTGGTCCTCGCAGACGTCGGCGACCATCTTCTCCCAGGCGCTGTCGTAGACGACGTGGCTGATCTGAGAGCGCTCGGTCGGGGCGCATGGCTTGGTGGTGAGCCAGGGCCGCATGTAGGCCGTGGCCCCGATGGGCTGGTGCTCCTCGAAGATCAGTTCCTGACGCTCCACGTTCTGCTCGGTGACGTGGCGACTGACGTGCGCCACCACGGTATCCATGTTGAGGGCGAAGAGCAGCCGGCGACGCACCGGGTCCTGGTGCCAGAGGCTGGGGATATCCAGCTTTCGGCTTTCCAGGAACTGTTCGACCAGCCGGATGAGTTGCACCGCGAGGTACTGCTTGTCGCCCCCGAAGGTGGCCTGGTTCTGCAGGTAGAGCTTGCGGGCCGCGCGGAAGATGAGGTTCTGCAGCCGGAACTCCTCCACCGCCCGCTCCAGGTCGATCTCGGTGACCATGGCCAGGTTGGGGGAGCCGGTCAGCGAGGGGGCGATGTCGGCGTTGAGCGGGGTCTGGGCCGGGTCGAGGGGCAGCGTGGGCACGCTCTGCCAGTCGATCACCAGCGCCGGCTTGAGCACGTTGTCGATGCGATCGACGTTGGGCCAGCGGATTTCCAGGTGGTTGCGGCCGGGCTCGACCTCGATGCGTACGCTTGGCTTCGGCGGTGGGGGGGCCTCGCCGCCTTCGCTGGCGTCCTGGAAGATCGAGAGCGGCACGCCGAAGACGTTGACGTACTCGGGAAGAAACTTGCGGTCGGCGTCCATGTCGTGGGAGACGCGACGCAGGCCGCGCCCGATCACCTGCTCGCAGAGCAGCTGACTGGTGAAGGCGCGCAGCCCCATGATGTGGGTGACGTTGGCGGCGTCCCAACCCTCGGAGAGCATGGCCACCGAGATGACGTTCTGCAGGTATTGCCCCGGCTGACCACGCTTGCCGACGGTATCGACCAGGGCACGCAGCTGCTCCTCCTGCTTCATGGCCAGCAGGTCGGCCTCCTTGTCGGCAGGGAGCCGGGCCGCCTTGATGAGGGCCTCCAGCCGAGCGGCATACTGCTTGTCCTTGCTGCTGGTGGTTTCGCCCTGCTCGGCCTTCTCCAGCACCTTGGAATCGACCCGCAGGGTGGCGTCGGGTGTCTGGGTCTCCTGGATCAGGCAGTCCCCGCCGTTGAAGAAGTGCTCGATGCGCGCCGCGGTCTCGGTGCGGTTGCAGACGGTAAGCATCACCGGAGGAATGCTGTGGCCGGCCTCCTGCCATTGCTGGCGGGTTTCCTTCCAGTCGTAGGCCAGCAGGGCGTAGGCCTTCTGCACCAGGTCCGGCAGAGGTGCGGTGGGCTCGGCCCTGCGATTGAGGTCTTCCTTCACCTCGTCCTCGCGGTAAAGGTGATAGAGCTTGCTGGCGTAGGTCCTGGCGTTGGCCAGGGCGTCGTCGCGCACCACCACCCGAGGCGTCTTGACCAGCCCCGCCTCGATGGCATCGTTGAGGCCGAAATCGGAGACGATCCACTCGAACAGGCCGGACTCGGTGTTGCTCTTGCCGGTGGGGGCGAAGGGCGTGGCGGAGAGATCGAAGCAGCGCCGGATACGACGGGTCTTGTGGATACGGTCCAGGCCCTCGATCCAGCGGGTGGCCTCCTCCAGGTCGATGCCCAGTTCCTCGGCCTGCTTCTTGCTGACCTTGGATTCGGCCTGCTGGCGGTAGGCGTGGTGGGCCTCGTCGTTGATCACGATCAGGTCGCGCTCGTTGGCCAGCGACCCAAGCACCCGGCGGGTGAAGGCCTCGTCGCTCTCCTTGCCCTTCTTGACCACGGAGCGGGCCTGCTCCTTCAGCGGCATCAGGGTGTGCCAGTTCTCGATGACCAGCTCGACACGATTGAGCTGCTGCCGCATGGCTTCGTTGGGGCAGAGGTTGAACTCATCAAAGACGTTCTGGGGGTGGCCTGGCTTCAAGACCTGCAGGCGGCTCTTCACCGTGAGACCCGGGGTGATGATCAGCACCGCTTTGGAGAAGCGGCGGTCCTTGGGGTAGTGGATGGCGTTGAGGGTCTGCCAGGTGATGATCAGCGACATCACCGAGGTCTTGCCGGAGCCGGTGGCCATCTTGTTGCAGATGCGCTCCCAGGGGCCGCCATCCCCGCTGAGGAAGATGCCCTGGCGGTAGGATTGCTGCGCTTCCAGCCACCAGATCAGCGTCTCGATGGCCTCGAGCTGGCAGAAGTAGAACGGGTACTGGCGCGGCCCGCCCTCCCAGCGGCAAGCCTCCGGGTCCCAGTCGCCCCGGGCGTGCCAGTGCTCGAGTAGCTGACGGGTGACGCTGGTGATGCCGGGGTAGCCATCCGCCCGCCACTCGTCCACGCGCTGGCGAATCTTGTTGACCTGCTCCAGCGGCTCGGTGCGCTGGGTGTTGTTGCGGGTGTCGAAGATCTCGTAGGCCGCGGGGCGACGGCCCTGCTGGAGGGTCATCTGCTTACCGTCGCGCTCCCAGTAGGCCGAGGGGGCATCGTAGGGCGAATTGATGATCAGGGAGTTGGCCGTCATGCGGTGGTTCCTTCTACCGTGCGATAGCCCTGCTGCCGGTGGTTCGGGACATTGGGGTAGCGCAGCTCGAGCTTGCCTGCCTTCACCAGCGGGGCCACATGCCGCTCACCGATGTTCTTGGGCGAACGCTGGAGCAGCTCGGATAGCTGACGCAGGGTGAGATAGCGGCCGCGGCAGAGCTTGAGCAGCGTCGTCTGCATCGCTTCGGGCTGAGTGCGCTTGGCGGCAGCGACCGGGGCTGCGATGCGCTGCAGTGCTTCCCACGCTGGGGCGTGCTCATCGGCACCGCTGTGGGGGGAGCTCCCTTCACTATGCGGGAAGGTAGTGCCCTTGTGGGGGGAGCTCGGCTCACTATGAGGGAACATAGTGTCGGAGTGTGGGGAGCTAGTGTCGGAGTGTAGGGAGCTAGTGTCGGAGTGTGGGGAGCTAGTGTCGGAGGACCGCTCGCTGCGCGTGGCGCGGGGTACCTCGATCACCAGGATGGCGTCGCCCTGGTAGGTCTCGACGCTGACATGGTGCTCCTGGAGAATATTGGCGCTGACCTTCTGGGGGTTGTTGAGCGTGGCCCAGAACTCACCGCGCAGCTTATCCACATCCGCCTCAGTGAGACCGGCGGTGGATGGGCTATCATCGCCCTCCTTCACCCCCAGGTAGAGGGTTCCCCCCGCGGTGTTGGCGAAGGCGCTGTAGGTCTCCCACAGGCTCTTGGGCAGCCCGCCCCGGGCCGCCTTGTATTCGGTATCGACCCCCTCATGGCGGGCCAGCACCTCGAAGAGGCTGGTTTGCTGTGTCATGGGTCAATCCAGCCGAACGACTTTCAGCGATTCGATGCCGCGGTTATCGACGATCTTCACCGCGATGCAGCGGTTGTCGCCGGGCTCGAAGGGGAGCGATTTGGTGCCGTGGTACTTGCCCAGCAGCTCCTCGTTGAGCTCGGCGCGGATATCCTTCTTGAGCTTGTACCAGCCATCCTGCTTGCCGGCCATGGGGAAGAACACCTGGCGGGGGAAGAGAGAGCGGTCGTCGTAGTCGGTATCCAGCTCCCACACGGCGATGTCGCGCTTGCCGCCGGACTTGAGCTCGCCGCTCTGGGTATCGAAGTAGTCGAAACCATGCACCTCGACCTGCAGCTTGCCGTCCTTGAGGGTATGCACCTCGACGTCCGGCTGGCCCATCAGCCAGAAGGATTCGTTGCTGCGCGCGTTCTTCTTGAGGTCCTCGGTGAGCAGATCGGTGTTCATCTGCACCTTGAGGGCCTGGATGCCCTTGATGCTGTCGATATCCTTGGCGGCCTCCGGGTCGAAGGTGAAGGCGCAGAACACCAGCAGCTTCGGCGACGGGAAAAGGTCACCGGCCTCGTTCTTGGCGATCTCCACCTGGCGCTGTTCCAGGGCGGCGTACTCGGGGCCGAAACTGACGGCGACCCGCTCCCCGGTCTCCGAGACCGTACCCACGGCATGCAGGTACTTGGCGCCGGGCAGGGTCTCCAGGTCCATCAGCTTGAGGTGCTGGCCGCCCTTGCCGCGGATGCCAGCTTTCAGTAACTCATCCCGCCACTGGGCATGGCGGGAGGTGGCCCCTGAGCGAGCCACGGCGACGTCGGCCTCCTTGGGCTGCTCCGCCTCGTCCAGGCCCAGCACGGTGGCGAAGGGCACCGCCTCGACGGTGAAGGGGCCGGTGATGCGCAGCTTGTCGCGGCTCACCTCGGGCTGGTCGTAGAGCACCTCCTGGCCGGCATGGTTGGCGATGCTCTCGTCCATGCGGCGCTGCATGGCCTGACGGGCGCTGTGGAAGGCCTCGAAGAGCGGCTTGGCGGCCTGCGGCCACTCGCCGGGGAAGTCGAAGGGGACCTCCCACTCGAGCAGTTCATTGACCTTGGCGGTCTCCTCCGAGGGGAGCGTGAACGTCTTGCTGTCGGGGGCTACGAAGTCGACCTTGTCGCCCTTGCGGCCGCCCTCGGTCACAGTAAAGGTGAGCGGCTCGTCCTTGATCGAATGACCTTGGAGAGAGTCGTTCAGCTCGGCCAGCGCCTGCTCGATGGCCGGATGGTACTTCTCGTAGAGCTCATCGATCTCCGGGTTGTTGGCGATCGACTTCAGGGTGATATGCGGCACCGTCTTGTAGATGAAGCCCCCGCTCAGGCCTTCCTGAGGGTACTTCAGCTCGTAGTAGTCGTAGCTGGCGGTCATCAGCCGTTGCTTGGCCAGGGTGACCGCCACCCGGGAGGTATCGCAGGTGACCCAGCGCCGGCCCCACTTCTCGGCCACATAGGCGGTGGTGCCGGAGCCGCAGGTGGGGTCCAGCACCAGATCGCCTGGATCGGTGGTCATTAGAAGGCAGCGTTCAAGTGTTTTTACACCTGTCTGGACTACATATGTTTTGTCATCAGTAAAGCTCCCTGTCCCCGTGTCTGACCAAGCATTCACAATTGGATAAACAGGAAAATCAAGCATGTACCTTATATAACCAAGGCTCCGCCCTGCAATAGACAATCTGTTAGCCAAGCCGAGCTTTCGCATTCCTTCAGGGTGAGTGGCCCAGTGCCTATTTTCAGCAGTGACAAGCATTGCCCCCTTGAAAGCAATTGGCTTTGATAAGTTATCACTCCATCCTGAAGAGGTGATGTTGTCAACCCTGAAAACCTTGTGGTTATCACCACTCCTTTCTTCCGGTGATAAACGTCTCCTCACGCCAAAACCATCTTCGCCCCACTGATAGACACCCGACGTGTCACTACTTTGGTTTTTCTCAAAATAAAGCTGGTTGTATTTTACGCTGCCAATATCTTTCGCATACCAAACCAAATAATCAGTGACGGTGCCAAGGATATTAACCTTCGCATTTGGACTGCTAACAGCAGACGTCTTTTTGAAATTAATGACTGAGCAAAAATTATCACTCCCAAAAATTTCGTCACAGATTTCTCTTACATGATGCAGGTTCTCATCGGAGATCTGCACAAACACGGACCCGCTCTCACTGAGCAGCTCCCTCGCCAGCAGCAGTCGATCGCGCAGATAGGTGAGGTAGGAGTGGATGCCCAGCTCCCAGGTATCCCGGAAGGCCTTGATCATCTCCGGTTCCTGGGTCAGGTCCTCGTCTTTACGATCCTTAACGTCCCGCTTGTTCGTGAACGGCTGGAAGTTTGAGCCGTACTTGATGCCGTAGGGCGGGTCGATATAGATCATCTGCACCTGCCCGGCCATGCCCTCCTTCTGCAGCATGGAGTTCATCACCAGCAGGGAGTCGCCGGCGATCAGGCGGTTGGCCCAGTCGCGCTCGTGCTTGTAGAAGTCGATGGCCTCGCGCAGCGGCAGGTTCTCGAAGGGCGCGTGGAAGAGGTCGGGCTGGAAGGCGCTGCCACTGCCTTTGCCCCCTTGCTTGCCGGCCTTCATGCGCTTCTGCACCTCGCCGAGGATGGTGGCGGGGTCGATACGCTCGTGAACATGCAGCGAGACGGTATCCACTTCGAAGCTGGTGCGCTCGGCCTTGCCGGTCCACTGCAGGTAGGGCGACTGCAGCCGCTTGAGCTCCTCGAGCGCGGCCTTCATCTGCGCCTGGTCACCGGAGGCCAGGGCATCGTCGATCAGCGCCTCGACCTGGGCACGGTTGGCAGAGGAATCGAACTGCAGCTCCGGGTCGAGGTGCGGGTCGTAGGCCCAGGCGGTGGTTTCCTCAACACCGTCGCTGGCGGTATCCACCATGCCCACGTGGGGGTTGTTCTTGCGCTTCTCCTCAAAGCGGTAGGAGAGTACCTCGGCCTGGTCAGGCTTCTTCTGGCGCGGCCTGGTGGCCCGCTTCGGTTTGGCCTGCTGCTGGTTCAGCGGCAGCTCGGCGGGGACCTCCTGCATCTGCAGGGTGAGGTCGGGGGCCGTGGTGTCAGGGGCCGACGCTTCTTGCGGGGCCGAAGCAGCGAGACGGTACACGGAGCCGCCCCGACCGCGCCCCTTGCCCAGCACGCCCTCCTCGATCAAGCCGTCGCGGACTTGCTCGTAGTCGAGCTTGTCGACCTCGCCTGCCTCTTCGCCGAGCCGCTTGAGCAGCCTGGCGTTGCCGATGGTGCTGCCGTCATCGGGCACGAGGGTGAGGATCAGCTCACGTAGCTGGGCGTCGGTCTGGCTCATGGGGCGTCCCTGTCGTTCTGGCGGCGATGAATGCGCTTAGCCTGCTGATGATACAGGCCATCATGGTGAATCGGCAGGGTGGCCGCAAGGCGCGAGGTCAAGGACGGTTATCGAGGCAGGGGGAGAAACTCGCTTGTGACGCCCCGGCATGAAACATGGCTTCCAGGTCACCGGCGCATCGCTTTGTAGTGGCATAGTGAATCTGGCCACCTGATTTCGAGTGTATGAACACTCACATAGACAGTCAGGTGCGGATTTCCGATGGCACCCACTGATCAGAGTAAACTCATCGAGGATCCGGCCTTTCTCTGCGCGAGAGCCCTGTGCATAGCGCTCCCTCAGAACACCTATCAGCTCTTGCCTACCGGGAGTCGTCATTTTCTTCGCCATTACCACCACCTCAGATACTGCCCTTGGTAACTCAGTATGTGAGGCAACACCCTCTTGTGGGTAACCATTTCGGCGAGGCAATGCGCATAGCCAAGCAATGACTACCTCAGCCGAGCCATGCACCCAGCCATGCACCCAGCCATGCCGGTGTGTCATGGCAGCAAGTAGCGGCCGCATGCTAGCCACTCTCCTTTTTCCTGACCTGGATCATGTCGCTGCCGCGGCAGGGTGCCTATCCTTCTCATGCACAATATGTGGTGTCGTTTATAGTTAAAAACACCATATGTAGTTATCCAGCCAGTGAAGGAGCACTCCATGGGAAGCCTGCAGCCCGGCACCGTCAGGGTGGCGTCGACGGTCAACGAATACCTGCAGCGTGCCGACTGGCGCGTCAATGCCAACGCCAACCAGGGCTACTCCCTGGGCGGGCTGATCCTCAACGCCTCCGGCAAGCTGATCGCCAACTACTGGCTCAACGAGGTCTACCCCACTGAGGTAAGCGACGCCCATCGCGTGGGCGACCTGCATATCCACGACCTGGACATGCTCAGCGGCTACTGCGCCGGCTGGTCGCTGCGCACCCTGCTGATCGAGGGCTTCAACGGGGTGCCTGGCCGAGCGGAGAGCGCGCCGCCCCGCCACCTCTCCAGCGCGCTGGGGCAGATGGTCAACTTCCTCGGCACCCTGCAGAACGAGTGGGCCGGCGCCCAGGCGTTCAGCTCCTTCGATACCTACCTGGCGCCCTTCGTGCGTCTCGACCGGCTCGACTACCCGGCGGTCAAGCAGGCGGTGCAGGAGTTCATCTACAACCTCAACGTGCCGTCGCGCTGGGGCAGCCAGACGCCGTTCACCAACCTGACCTTCGACTGGACCTGCCCGGCGGACCTGCGCGACCAGGTGCCGGTCATCGGCGGGGCGGAGCAGCCCTTCACTTACGGCGAGCTGCAGGCCGAGATGGACCTGCTCAACCGTGCCTACCTCGAGGTGATGGAGGCGGGTGACTGCCGCGGCCGGGTGTTCACCTTCCCGATCCCCACCTACAACATCACCCATGACTTCGACTGGGAGAGCGACAACGCCGAACGGCTCTTCGCGCTGACCGCCCGCTACGGGCTGCCGTACTTCCAGAACTTCCTCAACTCGGACCTGGAGCCTCACATGGTGCGCTCCATGTGCTGCCGGCTGCAGCTCGACCTCAGCGAGCTGCTCAAGCGCGGCAATGGCCTATTCGGCAGCGCCGAGCAGACCGGCTCGCTGGGCGTGGTGACGATCAACTGCGCGCGCCTGGGGCATCGTTTCGCCGGCGACCGGGCGGGGCTTTACGCCGAGCTGGACCGGCTGCTCGAACTGGGTCGCGACAGCCTGGAGATCAAGCGCGACTGCATCCAGCAATGGATGGACGACGGCCTCTACCCCTATAGCCAGCGTTACCTGGGTACGCTGCGCAATCACTTCTCGACCCTGGGGGTGAACGGCCTCAACGAGATGGTGCGCAATCTCAGCGACGACCGCTTCGACATCGCCGACCCGGAGGGCCAGCAGCTGGCGATCGAGGTGCTGGAGCATGTGCGCGAGCGGATGCGGGAGTTCCAGGAGAGTACCGGCCACCTCTACAACCTGGAGGCGACCCCGGCCGAGGGCACCACCTACCGTTTCGCCAAGGAGGACCTCAAGCGCTTCCCCGGCATCCTGCAGGCCGGCACGCCGGAGGCGCCCTACTACACCAACTCCAGCCAGCTGCCGGTGGGCCACACCGACGACCCCTTCGAGGCCCTGCTGCACCAGGACCCGCTACAGACGCGCTATACCGGCGGCACCGTGCTGCACCTCTACATGCGCGAACGGCTCTCTTCGGTCGAGGCCTGCAAGACCCTGGTGCGCACCGCGCTATCCCGCTTCCGCCTGCCCTACCTCACCGTGACGCCGACCTTCTCGATCTGCCCGGTGCACGGCTACCTGGCCGGCGAACACGAGTTCTGCCCGAAGTGCGACGAGGCGCTTCTGGCACAGCACGCCTCATCGGCCGATGCCACGGCCTGAGGCGTTTCTCCCTCGTCACACCCGACAACCGTGAAAAAGGAGCATCACATGCGCCACTCCACCGAGACCCTGCCCACCGAACAGCGCCAGCGCTGCGAGGTCTGGACCCGGGTGATGGGCTATCACCGCCCGGTCAGCCAGTTCAACCACGGCAAGCAGGCCGAGCACCGCGAGCGTAGGCACTTCAGCGAATCGACCGCCCACGCATAACGCCATCACCACCCCTGGCGCCCCGTCGACGCCGGGGCGCCTGCCTGGAAAGCGCCCATGTCAGATTCCGAACCCCGCTTGCCGCGTCTCCCCGTGGCCGGCCTGACCCGCATGACCACCCTGGACTATCCCGACCACCTGGCCGCCGTGATCTTCCTGCAGGGCTGTCCCTTGCGCTGTGGCTACTGCCACAACCCACAGATGCTCGAACCGAGAAGGGCCAAGCCCGATGAGTGGGCGGAGGTCGAGGCCTTCCTCGACACGCGCCGGGGCCTGCTGGAAGGCGTGGTGTTCAGCGGTGGCGAGCCCACATTGCACGCCGACCTGCCGCTGGCCGCCTCACGGGTTCGCGCCCTGGGCTTCAAGGTCGGGCTGCACACCGCCGGCGTCTATCCCCGGCGCCTGGCGGCGATGCTGCCCTATCTCGACTGGGTGGGGCTCGACGTGAAGGGGCCAGACGCGCACTTCGACGCCATCGTCGGCCGGCCCGGCGTGGGCGCCGCCCATCGGGAGAGCCTGGCCCAGCTGTTGGCCAGTGATGTGGCATTCGAATGTCGCACCACGGTTCACTGGCGCGATCTCGAGCTGGAGGACCTGCACTGCCTGGCGCTGGACCTCGCCTCACAAGGCGTCGAGCGCTATGCCATCCAGCTGGCGCGCAAGGGCCAGTGCCTGAAAGAGGCCTATGCCCGCCCGATGACGTCGGCCCCCTCGACCGCCGAGCTTCACAAACTCGTGTATCGCCTTAAGCCTGCCTTCCGACGCCTGGAGCTTCGTGAATGAGTGACGTACCCCGGTTGCCAGGCCCCACCCGACACCGGGAGCGCCTTCACCGCTGTACGACCGCGCCATCCGCCGCCTAAGCTCAGCGTGTTGCCACTCCCCCTCGAGGCCGCCATGTCGGAGATCGCCAATACGCCCGAACCGCCCTATTACGCCGTGATCTTCAGTAGCCACCGTACCGAAGATGACAATGGTTATGCCGACATGGCACGCAGCATGGTCCAGTGTGGGCACGATTTGGTCACAGACAGCAAAAAGGGCCTACAGCACCGCTGTAAGCCCTTAAATTCGTGGTGCGCCCGGCAGGATTCGAACCTGCGACCCTCGGCTTCGGAGGCCGATACTCTATCCAGCTGAGCTACGGGCGCACGTGCCTGGCGGTGGGTGCCAGGCGGTCGACATCGTAACCGCCAGCCCATCCGCTGTCTAGGAGACTGTCGGACTTAACGCTGATCTACTGCGAGAACCGGTCGGTCAAACCCGACAGGCTCCTGGCGGCCATCCCGCTCGCCCCCGGCCATGGTATGAACCGGGACATTTTCCAGGCGTTGGCGATGCCGGTATACTGGCAAGCACTTATGCGCCATGGCGTCCACCGACTGACGTGATGCCGAGCGTGTTTCCGATGACAGGACCGTCGAGAGGTGGTGAGAGTGAAATCCAGCAAGCTGATCATGGGGTGTCTGGCCACCCTGGGCCTGATGACTGCAGGTATCGCCGTGGCACAGGACGACGCGGAGCGCGCGGCCATCGCAGAGCGCCTGGCACCCGTCGGGGAGCTCTGCGTGCAGGGCGAGGACTGTGGCACCGCCATGGCAGCCAGCAGCGGTGGCGGTGACACCTCGAGTGGAGGCAGCAGCGTGGATGGCGAGGGCATCTACAACAATGTCTGCATGGCCTGCCACGAGACTGGCGCCGCCGGCGCCCCGGTGCGCGGCGACGAGGCCGCCTGGAGCGAGCGCACCGGCAAGGGCTTCGAGACCCTGCTGAGCCATGCCATCAACGGCTTCAACGCCATGCCGGCCAAGGGCGGCAACCCCAACCTTTCCGACGAGGAGATGCGTGCCGCGGTGGCCTATGTGGTCAAGCCGGTGATGGATGTGCCCACCCAGAAGACTGGTGGCAGTGACACCGGCGACATGGCCGCCAATGGCGAGAATGCCGGTGGTGGCAGTAGCGAAAGTACTAGTGGCGGCAGTAGCGAAGGTGCCGGTGGTGGTAGTAGCGAAAGTGCCGGTGGCGAAAGTGCCGGTGGCGAGAGTGCCAGCGACGAGGCCGCCACCGCCGGCATCGACGGCGCGGCGATCTACAACCAGATCTGCATGGCCTGCCACGAGACCGGCGCTGCCGGTGCCCCGGTGCGCGGCAATGCCGAGCAGTGGAGCGCTCGCCTGGAGCAGGGAACCGACACGCTCTACAGCCATGCCATCAATGGCTTCAACGCCATGCCCGCCAAGGGCGGTAACCCGAGCCTCTCCGATGACGAGGTGAAGGCGGCGGTCGATCACCTGATTGCCCCCGTCAAGTAGCAACGGCTGTCGGTTTCCATGACAAGCGGGGCGCCTTCAGGCGCCCCGCTTTGTGTATGGCGACTACTTTCAAGCCGGAGATAGCGACCCTATCGCGCAGCAAGCTGCGCTCCCACAAGTCCTCGCCGCAGCCCGCAGCGGGATCATCCCAGCAAGGAGCGCAGCCCGGCGATGGCGTCCTGGCCGCGTGCCTGCTTTTTCTCCGGGTCCTCGCGGTCGGCGCGGCCCTCCCACTCGAGCTCGCCCAGCTCGTCGAGGAAGCGGCTGGGCGTGCAGTCCATCAGCTCGCCATAGGTCTTGCGCTGACGGGCCAGCGTCAGGGTCAGGGTGCGGCGCGCCCGGGTGATGCCCACGTAGGCCAGGCGACGCTCCTCCTCCACGGTGCCCGCCTCGATGGCGTTGCGGTGGGGCAGCAGCGCCTCCTCCAGGCCCATCAGGTAGACATGGGGGAACTCCAGGCCCTTGGAGGCGTGCATGGTCAGCAGCTGGACCCGGTCGGAGTCGTCCTCCTCGGCCTGCTGCTCGAGGATGTCGCGCAGCACCAGCCGCGAGATGGCCGCCTCGACGTCGTCGGTCTCGGTCTCCGTGCTCGCCGTGTCCTCGGGGTCACGATTCATGGACTTCTCGAGCTGGTCGACCAGCACCCAGACGTTGGCCATGCGCCGCTCGGCGATGGTCGGGGCGCTGGCGTTCTGATAGAGCCAGGCCTCGTAGTCCATCTCGTGCAGCATGCCGCGGATGGCATCGATGGCGTCGCCCTGGTCCATGCGCCGCCGCACCCCGTCGATGAAGTGGGTAAACCTGCCTAGCCGCTCCACGGCGCGCACCGGCAGTTGCTGCTCCAGGCCCAGCTCGTGGCAGGCGGCGAACAACGAGATGCTCCTGTCGCTTGCGTAGTTGGCGAGCTTCTCCAGGGTACCGGGACCGATCTCGCGGCGCGGCACATTGACGATGCGCAGGAAGGCGTTGTCGTCGGCCGGGTTGATCAGCAACCGCAGGTAGGCCATGGCGTCCTTGATCTCGTTGCGCGAGAAGAAGGAGGTGCCGCCGGAGAGCTTGTAGGGGATCTGGTAGTGCTGCAGCTTGAGTTCCAGCAGCCGGGCCTGGAAGTTGCCGCGGTAGAGCACCGCGAAGTCGCGCCACTCGGCGGATTCCTTGATGCGCCGGGTGAGGATCTCGCTGGCCACGCGCTCGGCCTCGGCCTCCTCGTGGCGGTTGACCACCGCGCGGATCGCCGCTCCTTCGCCCATCTGCGACCACAGGGTCTTGTCGTAGACGTGAGGGTTATTGGCGATCAGCGTGTTGGCGGCGCGCAGGATGGTGCCGGTGGAGCGGTAGTTCTGCTCCAGCTTGATCACCTTGAGGCGCGGGAAGTCCTCGCCCAGGGTGACCAGGTTCTCGGGACGCGCCCCGCGCCAGGCGTAGATCGACTGGTCGTCGTCGCCCACCACGGTGAAGGTCGAACGCTCGCCCATCAGCAGCCGGACCAGCAGGTACTGGCTGATGTTGGTGTCCTGGTATTCGTCCACCAGCATGTAGTGGATCTTGCGGCGCCAGCGGGCCAGCGCCTCGGGATCGTCGCGCAACAGCACCACCGGCAGCAGGATCAGGTCGTCGAAGTCCACGGCGTTGTAGGCCTTGAGGTGGCGCACGTAGGCCTCGAAGACCCGGGCGGCATACTGCTCGTCGTCGTCCGCGGCATGGGAGAGGGCCTGGCCGGGCAGGATCAGGTCATTCTTCCACTGGGAGATCTGGTGCTGCACGGCGTTGATCTGATCGGCATCGACCTGGGCGTCCTTGTTCATCAGGTCGCGCAGCAGCGCCTTGGCATCCTCCGGGTCGAACAGCGAGAAGCCCGGCCGGTAGCCCAGCGCCTTGAGCTCACTGCGGATGATGTTGAGCCCCAGGGTATGGAAGGTGGAGACGGTCAGCCCGTGCCCCTCCTTGCCCTTGAGCATGCTGCCCACGCGCTCCTTCATCTCCCGGGCGGCCTTGTTGGTGAAGGTCACCGCGGCGATGCGCCGGGCGCTCATGCCGCACTCCTGCACCAGATAGGCGATCTTGGTGGTGATCACGCTGGTCTTGCCGGAGCCCGCCCCGGCCAGCACCAGGCAGGGGCCGTCGATGTAGCGCACGGCCTGTTGCTGGCGGGGATTGAGGCCGGCGAGCCGGCTGGCGATGGTCGGTGACATCAGCGGCTCCTCGCAGGCTCGGGGTCGTCGCGTTCCGGCAAGCCGGACCCCGGGAGGCCGGACCCCGGAAGGCCGGCTCCCGGGAGGCCGGACCCCACGAAGCCCAGCTGGCGCCAGGCTTCAAAGACCACCACCGCACAGGCGTTGGAGAGGTTCAGGCTGCGGCTCTCCGCCAGCATGGGAATGCGCAGCCGCCGGGGTTCGGGCAGGGCATCGAGCAGCGCCTGGGGCAGGCCACGGGTCTCGGGGCCGAACACCAGGGCATCCCCCTCGCGATAGGCGGGCTCATGGTAGCCGGTGCGCCCGCGGGTCGAGACGGCGAAGACCCGCGCAGGAAGCACGGCCGCCAGGAAGGCCGCCCAGTCGGCATGGACCCTGACTCGCGCCCACTCGTGGTAGTCGAGCCCGGCGCGCCGCAGGCGCTTGTCGTCCAGCACGAAGCCCAGCGGCTCGATCAGGTGCAGGCGGAACCCGGTGTTCGCGCAGAGGCGGATCAGGTTGCCGGTGTTGGGGGGAATCTCGGGCTGGTAGAGCACCACATCGAGCATCAACGACTCCTGATATGAAGGGCGCGCAACGCACTCGGGCCCCGTGCGGGGCCCGAGGGGCGATCAACAGCCGCCGACGATACGCCGGGCGCTCAGCCGTCCACGCCGTAGCGGTCGCGGTAGGCGCGGATCGCCTCGGCATGGGGCTGCATCGCCTCGCCGGCGTGTTCTTCGAGGTACTCGAGCACCAGGTCCAGGGTGACGATGCTGACCACCGGCATGTCGTAGGCGGCCTCGACCTCCTGGATGGCGCTGCGCGGCTCGTGCTCGTCGCGGCCGCGCTCCTGGCGATCCAGGGCGATCAGCACGCCGGCCGCCCGGGCGCCCGCCCCCTCGATCAGGCCCATCACCTCGCGGATGGCGGTGCCGGCAGTGATGACATCGTCGATGATCAGCACCCGTCCCTCGAGCGCGGCCCCGACGATGTTGCCTCCCTCGCCGTGATCCTTGGCTTCCTTGCGATTGAACGCATAGGGCAGGTCACGGTCATGGTGGTCGGCGAGCGCCACGGCGGTGGTGGCCGCCAGCGGGATGCCCTTGTAGGCCGGACCGAACAGCACATCGACCTCGAGGCCGCTGGCCTGGATGGCCCGGGCATAGAAGCGCCCCAATCGCGCTAGGGCGCCACCGGTACGGAACAGGCCGGCGTTGAAGAAATAGGGACTGACCCGGCCGGACTTCAGGGTGAACTCGCCGAAGCTCAACACGCCTTGCTCGATGGCGAATTCGATGAACTCCCGCTGGTAGTCGTGCATGCGCTGCGCGTCGGGCTGGTCCGCCACAGGGCCTCCTCTTCACGGTCAAGGGCCTACTATTTCACGATCTAGGGCCTATATCACATCTATCGACCGGGGCCATTTACCCAAACGTCGAAACGTCGGGTATCATACACGCGCGACGCAAAAGGGACCATGTATGAAAATCGCCACCATCAATGTCAACGGCATCCGCGAGGCCGTCGGTCGAGGCTTCCTCGACTGGCTGGCCGGCCAGGACGCCGACGTCGTCTGCGTGCAGAATCTCAAGGCCAAGAGCTTCGAGCTGGACGACAGCATCCTCTACCCGGAAGGCTACGAGGGCTACTTCCTCGATGCCGAGCAGGACGGCTTCTCGGGGGTCGGCCTCTATTGCCGCAAGATCCCCAAGGCGATCATGTACGGGCTGGGCTTTCCCCAGTGCGACCATGAGGCGCGCTTCCTGCAGGCCGACTACGACCGCTTCAGCATCGCCAGCTTCCTGATGCCCGACGGCAGCGACGTTGCCGCCAAGCAGGCCTTCATGGCCCAGTACCAGGAGTACCTGTCGAAGATGGCCCGCAAGCGGCGCGAGTACATCATCTGCGGCACCTGGCACATCGCTCACAAGACCCTCGACCTGGAAAACTGGGCCGACAACCAGACCACGCCTGGCTTCAAGCCCGAGGAGCGCGCTTGGATGGACCAGATGTTTGGCCCCACCGGCTTCATCGACACCTTCCGCGAGATCAACCGTGACGCCGGCGAGTACACCTGGTGGCCCAAGCTCGACCAGGAGGTGCCGCGCTCCCGCCAGGAGGGCTGGCGCATCGACTATCAGGTGGTGGGCCCCGAGTTCCGTCGCCACGTGGTGGACGCCTGGATCGACTACGATGCCACTTTCTCCGAGTTCGCCCCGCTGATCGTCGAGTATGACCTGACGCTCTGAGCCCGCTCCCTTTGTCGCCGTTCCGGCCCGCCGGAACGCACCGTGCCGGCCACATGGGCCGGCACTGTGAGTTAAGGGGAATGGATAGAATCAGCGAGGTATGCCCAACGCCTCGCGCTGGTGCTCGAACAGCTCATTGCCGGCCTTCTCGGCCAGGTCGAGCATGGCGTCGAGCTGGGCGCGGCTGAAGGTGCCGGCCTCGGCGGTGCCCTGCACCTCGATCAGTCCGCCCGCCTCGGCCATCACCACGTTCATGTCGGTGTCGGCGCTGGAGTCCTCGGGGTAGTCCAGGTCGACCACCGGCAGCCCCTTGAACAGCCCCACCGAGACCGAGCTCACCAGCTGGTGGAAGGGATCGCCCTTGATCAGCTTCTCGCGCTGCAGGTGGCGGATGGCATCGATCAGCGCCACGCAACCACCGGTGATGGCGGCGGTGCGGGTGCCGCCATCGGCCTGGATGACGTCGCAGTCCACGGTGATGGTGAACTCGCCGAGCTTCTTGAGGTTCACCGCCGCCCGCAGCGAGCGACCGATCAGCCGCTGGATCTCCAGGGTACGGCCGCCCTGCTTGCCGCGGGTCGCCTCGCGGCTGCCGCGGGTGTGGGTGGCCCGGGGCAGCATGCCGTACTCGGCGGTCACCCAGCCCTGCTTCTTGCCACGCAGCCAGCGCGGCACGCCGACCTCGACGCTGGCGTTGCACAGCACCTTGGTGTCGCCGAACTCCACCAGCACCGAGCCCTCGGCATGGCGGGTATAGTCGCGGGTGAGACGGATCTCGCGGGACTGGTCGGGGGCGCGTCCGCTGGGACGCCGGATCTGTGAAGACATGGCACCTCTCTTGAACCGGAAATGAAAGGGTGACGGGACGTCACGCTGAAGGATGGCGGCCATTCTACACGCTCTGGTCTACACGGTCTGGCCGGGGAATCGGTTACACTGCGGGCCCCTGCACACTACGCGTCATCGGGAGGCTCCATGGCCCACAGCATGACCGCCTTTTCACGCCAGGATCGCGACACCGCGGCCGGCACCCTGCAGCTCGAGCTGCGCTCGGTGAACCAGCGCCACCTGGAGCCCCACTTCCGCCTACCGGAAACGCTGCGCGACCTGGAGCCGATGTTCCGCGAGGCGCTGCGCGCGCGCCTGACCCGGGGCAAGGTCGAATGCACCCTGCGCTTCGAGCCCGCCGGCGACGAGGCCGCCCCGACCGTCGACCGCCAGCGCCTGGCGGCGCTGGCCACGGCCCTGGAGGAGGTCCGCGAAAGCGTCCCCGGAACGGCCATGCCCGATGCCCTGAGCCTGCTCGGCCACCCCGGCGTGCTGGACAGTCGCGGTCCCGACATGGCGGCCGTCAAGCAGGAGGCGCTGGCGCTGTTCCAGGCCGCCCTGGACGACCTGGTCGCCGGCCGCGCCCGGGAGGGTGAGAAGCTCGCCGCGCTGATCCGCGAGCGGATCACAGCGGTGAACGCCCAGGTAGCCGAGGTGCGACAACTGATGCCCCTGATCCTCGAGCGCCAGCGGGCCCAGCTGCTGGAGCGCCTGGAAACGATGCGTGCCGAACTGGACCCTCAGCGACTGGAAGCCGAGCTGGTGCTGCTGGCTCAGAAGGCCGACGTCGACGAGGAGCTCGACCGCCTGGCCACCCATGTCGCCGAGGTGGAGCGCCAGCTCGGCCAGCCGGGCCCGGTGGGGCGTCGCCTGGACTTCCTGATGCAGGAGCTCAACCGCGAGGCGAACACCCTGTCGTCCAAGTCAGTGGTGGCCGCCACCACCCGCTGCGCCGTGGAGCTCAAGGTGCTGATCGAGCAGATGCGCGAGCAGATCCAGAATATCGAGTGATGTCTTCTCCTCAGCGTCAGTTTCACGCGCGACCGGCTCATCGCAGATCAGGAGGTGATCGCGGATGCGAACGTCGGTGCGGGTGTGGGTGGGCACTGCGCGCTCAGGCTCAGCGTGAATGGTTTGCTGCGTACGGTCGTGGACAAGACTCCTTTTCAGGCTCGTCAGCAAAATCTGTGGGCGAAATCCGGTTCAGGTAGATCGCCGAGGGCATGAGTTATTGTCAAATCTGGTATATGACCATCAGGCAACGTTCTTGTCAGATTGAGGTTGCGCAGGGTGAAGATGACCCCGAGATACAGACCCTTATCGGGGCGGGCTGGCACCACGGTATGCAGGCCGTTGGGGAGTCGGCTCAGGTCGCCGTTCTCCTGCATGTAGCCCAACAGGCCTTTGCGGAACTCGTTCAGGCCAAGATCGGTGATCACCATGCGGTTCTCGACGCGCTCCTTATCGCAGGGCTCACTCCTTTGCCCCTCTGTCGTACAAGCCTTCAGGCCAGCTTGAACGGCGTGATGTCGCGGAAGAAGATGCCGGTCTTGGTCATGTCACGGCGCAGGGTGAAGGCTTCCATGGCCGCCACGGGATCGACCTGATCCAGGTTGTCGAAATGGATCTTTCCCCACTGAGTGCGGGTGAGGAGTGTCCTCGTGTAGCTTTCCGAGGCGATCGAGGTCGGCGTTGAGACGTTCACAGTGTTGTGCCAACTGCTCGCAAAGCGACTCTCGGGCATGTCGTCGCAGTACGCGGGCCTCATCGTCGTCCATGGAGGTGCCATCACCATGGAAGTAGTGGATGCCGCCCTCGGCATCGATCTCGAGCCGGACCGGGAGTGATTCCTGAGGTATCCCCACGAAATAGATAAGAAAATCAGGATGATATGATTGAAAAGACCTGCATGGGTCGGCATGTTGTTAATTGCGAAACAAACAATATGCCTAAGGAGACCCATGCAGG
>NZ_JARANW010000028.1:0-45103 GCF_029889825.1 Halomonas sp. 11-S5 | reverse complement strand
CGGATGACACCGCTTGCCTACCAGGGGAGGGAGCATAAAAAGGAGCAGGGCCGCGACACCGATTTCTCATCCAGATTGTCGCTGGCTTCTCATACAGATTGACGCGCTACAGTGATGCTTACGATGTCGAAGTCTGCGATTACCACTGACATCAGGAGGTGAAGATGGCCATCGAAAACACGGGCGGTATGCAGCGCAGGCCCACGCATCCCGGTGAAATGTTGCGTGAGGACTTCCTGCCGGATTATGGCTTGACCGTCGCAGGTCTTGCCGAAGCGTTGGGGGTATCACGCCAGTCCATCAATGAACTGCTACGCGAACGTCGAGCGGTCAGCCCCGAGATGGCGCTTAGGCTCGGTCGCCTATTCGGCAACTCGCCGGAGTTCTGGCTGAACGCACAGCGAGCCGTTGACCTCTGGGTAGCTGCCGAGGCCATCAAGGACGATATGGAACGGATCAAGCCGCTCGACGCCGCGTGATATCTTGCATGACGCTCTTTTTCGGCACGATACGATACAGAGCGCTGTAAAGCATCACGCTTCCATCAGGTCACTTGAGCTCCTCCAGCAGCGCGCCAAGCGCCTGTCGCTGCTGCCCCTCCAGCGTCCTCAGGGGCAGCGGCAGGCTGGGCGGTGCATAGGCATAGTTGCCCGTCGAGCCGAGGGCGCCAATGGAATCAACACCCGCGGTGACCAGTCTCTCGACCAGCCGTACGAAGGCCACCTCGTCGATGGCATTCTCGTTCATGGGCGTCATGGGGAAGGCACTCAGGCCGGTGAACATGCGCTGTCTCCTTGTTCTATTCTGGCGGCGGACTTGCTCGGGAGTATGCCACGGCGGAGACTCGGCACAGCGCATCCGAGCTGTGAGCCGGAGGTTTATCGCCAACCCCAGGAGGGTGATTGAATGGTGAGCCAAGCTGACCCCGACCTGGCCCCGCGCCTGCGTGAGCTGCTGATGGGCTTGCCCGACGAAGCCGTGCCGATCACCTACCAGCAGGCCGCCGAGGCGCTGGGCCTCACGCCACCTCGCACCATCCAGCGCGTCGCCCTGGCGCTGGAGGCGCTGATGCGCGAGGACGTCGCCGCCGGCCGCCCGATGGTCGCCACCCTGGTGGTCAGCCGCCGTGACGACCTGCCCCGGCAGGGCTTCTTCGAGCTGGCCGTGGCGCTCGGGCGCTTTTCTGCCGATCCGGCTCAGCACGAGGCGGCTTATCGGGAGGAGCTTGACTGTGTCATGGCGCTTCGCGGGTGAGACGCTCCACCTCGCGAATGGGCGCGCTCACTCATGACGCCGTATAGCCTTCCAGCGCGAACGGATTGAGAAACTGCCTGCCCCACAAGAAGTTGCGATCTACCGTGCTCAGAGCGGCTTCGTCGCACACGGCCTCCCATTGTTCCCGGATCGTGGCAAGTTGGTGGTCGATTATCTCCCTGGCTTGCCCCAAGCTCAGGCCGAGTCGCTCCGCGGCCGCCAGGCAGTGGACGAGCTGGCTGCGCCGCTCCTGGCCACTCATCAGCATAGCCTGGGTGGCTTCGCCACCGGTTCGGGATTGTGGGCAGATGTCATAGGCCGGCGTCAGTCGATACGATTCGCCATCCCAGAAGGCGGCATGATTGCGCGCATGGTCGTCGGTGTTGCCGCAAAGCACGTTGAAGACGATGCGGCCGAACAGCTCGAGCAGCGACTGCTCGGGCTGGTAGAACTCTGCCCGGATGCGATGGCCGAGGTCCTCATAACTGGCATAGCGAGCCGTCATCTCATCCAGGCCCAGCAGGGTGAGGGCCGACAGCACCATCCTTCTGGACCAACCGCCGGGCGCTCTCATCCTGTCGAAGCGCTCCACCAGCAGCACGTCCTTGCCCAGCGATCGGGTCATCTCGACGGGAGCGATATCGAGCCCCACGAGCCTGGCGAGTCGCATGGCAGCGAATTCCGCCTTCACTATGCTGTAGAGGTCAGTGCTGGAAGAAAACTTTGCAACCAGCTTGCGATCCCGATCGTCCAGCAGGGCCTTGGGGCGGGCGCCGCCGATGCTGCTGCCGTGTTGAATGGCTTGCTCCAGGGGGGGGGGGAGCGGCTCCCCTGCTTCCACATACGCCGAGGCCTCCTGCAATGCCGCCAGGGTGGCGTCCTGAGGCTCTCGAGGTCGGTATTCACTGGCGGAGAGCTGGAAATCCAGCGCGCCGATCCTGTCCGATCCGGACTCCAGCAGGTAGACCAGCTCGTTGAACTCGACCTCATCGGCAGCATCGCCCTTCCTGCCCGTTAGCCGATTGATGATGACGCGACGCCCCCAGGCGTCGGGAGCGGCATCGCGCAGGCAGGAGGGCAGTGCGCCGTCTGCTTGCTCCTGGCTACCTGGCTGCAGGGGAAGCTCATGGGGATAAAGACTGATGGCATCTTTCCGCGCGAGATAGCGACGACCATAGGTAAAGCGGTAGTGGTCCTGGTCATCGCGCTCGACGAGACCGGCCACCACGGGGGATGTCTGACCGGGCAACCAGGCCCAGACGTAGGCGCGTCGGCTGCTAGAAGTCATCATCGATGGGCTCTTGTGGCTGACGGCGAGCGCGCTTGGGGAGCAGCGTCAGCCGTTCCCGCTGGGTAGCATGCTCGCGTTTCAGCGTGTCCAGGTCATCGGTGAACAGCAACACGCCGACCAGCGCCGCCGCTTCGAAATAGGTGCCGATGGCCACGCGGGGAGAGCCCTTGGCAACCTGACGAATGGTGACCACGCCGACGCCAACCCGCTCGGCGAGTTCGTCTCGGGTCCACCCCTTGCGCAGCCGCCCCTCCTCGATCATACCGGCGAACAGGCGTAGCGAGAGGGAGGCTTGGGGGCTGAGGGTGACGTGACGTGTTTTCATACCGATAGTATAGTGTCGATTAGTAGCGTTATCGATATTTTAATGCCACTACCCGCCCACTCAACGTCAGGCGCTGGCGATTCCGCAATGAAGTCGCCCTGATGCTGCCAGCGTCAAAGCTCCAACAGGCCTTCGGCGAACGCCTCGACGGGGCCGACGCCGGTCATGAAGGGGGCGTGCCCGGTCACTTGAAGCGTGAGCGGGCCGACTTGATCGCTTCGCTCAGGGAGTCCCAGGCGCGCTCCGCGCCGGCCCGGATGTCGTCCCAGGCGTCGTCGCTGGAGTGGCGCAGCTCCTCGAGCTTCTTGCGCATCTCTTCGCGCTTCGCCTCGAGCCGGTCGATCTCCTCTTCCCGGTCGATGCGTGCATCGGCCTCGGCACTCCGGGCGCGGGCCTTCAGCTTGTCCACCTCGGCCTGCAGCTCATCGAGCTTGGCGCGCAGCTTCTGTTCGTAGGCTTCCCTGTTGCTCATGGGGCGCTCCTTTCCGTTTCCGGTTCATGGAACCTTGAAGATAGCCTGTCCGCGAGCGGACAGGGCGTTTGTTCAAGGGTGGCATACTTGGCATCCCAGCCGCGATCAGCCAAGCTGTCGAGGACTCCTTGACTTACAGGATGCTTACACTGTGTCAGGTCAACCAGCGCGCCCTCCGGATCTGGCCTCGGCCGCCCCTGTCCTGATCGATACCGCGGACTGCCTGGCGGCGCTCAGCCGAGGTGGCAGCACCCTGATGAGGGCGGACCATTGGGCAGAGGGCGTCGACCGGTTACTGGCGGAGATTGGTCCCGTCACCGGGGCGAGCCGTGTCTGGATCTTCCAGCTTCTGGAGGTGCAGTCCGATACCGTGGTCCAGGACTATGTCTTTGAGTGGGCGCCATCGGAGCACTATCGACAGCTCAACCAAAACCGGTTTCGCTTCTTTTCCTCATCGCTCGAGGATCCCGTCTATCGTCGTCTGGTCGAGGAGCGCCAGGCGGGGGTGTCTCATGACTTCTGTATCCCTGTCATGCCACCGGGACCGTTGCGGAGTGATCTCGAGGGCCAGGCGATTCAGTCCATGGCCACGGTGCCCATCTTCGTCAACGGTCATTGGTGGGGCACCCTGGGCATCGATGACTGTGAGCGTCCCGTCAGTTGGCGGGGGCCGGGTCTCGACCTCCTCGAGGCCGCCGGCCAGCTGATCGCGGCGGCCCTTTACCGCTACGAACTGAACCATCGCTCCCGCCAGATCGAACTGTTCCACAAGGTGGCCGACTGTGGCGTCTGGGAAATCAGCCTTCGCAACGGGCGGGTCTGGTGTTCCCAGGCGTTCAAGACGGTACTGGGCTACCCCGAGACGTATCCGCGGGTGCCCTTGCGACGCCTGCTCGCTCGTCTACACCCCGACGATCGCGCTGCGTTGCGGACTTGCTTGAGGGCCCTTTGGCGCGTCGCCGCGGAACCCTTCCTGGTGGAAAGGATGGAAGACGAGCCGCCGCTGAGAGTAACGATGTCGGTCAGCCTCGGGGTCGCCCGCCAGGGCGACGACGCTAGCCAGGCGCCGAACCAGCTGATGGCCCAGGCCGACCAGGCGCTCTATGCCGCAAAGCACGCCGGCCGCAACTGCGCGCTTTTGTATCGCGAGGCGACCGAGCCCGGCGCTGTGAATCTCGATGCCGAATAGACCCGACTGCTTCGGGGGGACCGATCGCCTCCGAGCCAGAGCTGACCCCTCGATCCAACCGCTTATGGGACCCATTATCCTTTGGTGCTAGGCTGAATCGAACAATATAACCACGCAGCCCATACGCAAAGGACGACCCCATGGCGACGGACTCTGCCGACTCCCCCCATTATCCCATCTCGCATTCTCGACAGGGGCAGGCGGTTATCGGACCGCCTGGCAGCGATTGCCATGGTGGGATACCCCATGGGTAACAATCAGAATCCCGAACAGCGCGCCCGCGATCGCATCGATGACCAGCTCCGGTCTTCCGGCTGGCTCGTACAGAGCCTGGCAGAGCTGAATCCGTCGGCGGCGCGGGGTGTGGCAGTGCGGGAGTATCCCACTGACACTGGACCCATGGACTATCTCCTGCTGGTGGACGGCGTGCCGGTGGGCCTGATCGAAGCCAAGCGCGAGGAGGAAGGCCATCGCATCAGCAAGGTGGAGGAGCAGTCGGCCCGCTATGCCGAGGCCGAGCTGAAGCATATCGGCAAGGTGGATCTGCGCTTCGTCTATGAAGCCACCGGCGAGATCACTCGTTTCACCGACCGCCACGATCCGGCGCCCCGCGCCCGCGAAGTGTTCCAGTTCCATCGCCCGGAGACCCTGGCAGAGTGGCGCTCGCAGACCGCCCCCTTCCGGGCCCGGCTTCAGGCGCTGCCGGTGCTGCAGCCGGACGGCCTGCGCGACTGCCAGTTCCGCGCCATCGGCAACCTGGAAACCTCGCTGAAGGAAAACCGCCTCAGGGCGTTGATCCAGATGGCCACTGGCGCGGGCAAGACCTTTACCGCCATCACCAGCATCTACCGCCTGCTCAAGCACGCCGGCGCCAAGCGCGTGCTGTTCCTGGTGGACACCCGCAACCTGGGCGTACAGGCGGAGAACGAGTTCCACCAGTATCTGCCCCAGGACGACAACCGCAAGTTCTCCGAGCTCTACACCGTCCAGCGCCTGCGCTCGCCCCATGTGCCCCGCGACGGCCAGGTCTGCATCAGCACCATCCAGCGGCTCTACTCCATCCTCAAGGGTGAGCCATTGCCCGAAGAGGCCGAAGACGAACCGGCCGGGCTCGATGCCCTGCGCAAGGAACCGTTGCCGGTGGTGTACAACGCCAAGGTGCCGCCGGAGTTCTTCGATGTCATCGTCATCGACGAGTGCCACCGCTCCATCTACAACCTCTGGCGGCAGGTGATCGAGTATTTCGACAGTTTCCTGGTGGGGCTCACCGCCACGCCGGACAACCGGACCTACGGCTTCTTCCACCAGAACGTGGTCAGCGAATACCCGCTGGAGCAATCCGTGGTGGACGGCGTGAACGTCGATCACTTCATCTGGCGCATCGATACCCGGCTGACCCGCGAAGGCGCGAAGATCGAGGCGGAGGAGACCGTCGAACACCGCGACCGCCTGACTCGCGAACAGCGCTGGTCGCAACTCGACGAGGATCTGGAATATGCGGGCAGCCAGCTCGACCGCAGTGTGGTCAACCCCAACCAGATCCGCACCGTCATCCGCGCCTTCCGCGACGCCCTGCCGCGGATGTTCCCGCAGCGTCGCCTGTCGGAAGGCGAGGGCGGCCCCGGCATCAACGCTGGCGGCATCGAGGTGCCCAAGACCCTGATCTTCGCCAAGACAGACAGCCACGCCGACGACATCATCAGCATCGTCCGCGAGGAGTTCGCCGCCGGCAACGACTTCTGCAAGAAGATCACCTACCGCATCGACGAGGACCCCCAGGGCCTGCTCAACAGCTTCCGCAACGACTACCACCCGCGCATCGCCGTCACCGTGGACATGATCGCCACCGGCACCGACGTGAAGCCCCTCGAGTGCCTGCTGTTCATGCGCGACGTAAAGAGCCGCAACTACTACATGCAGATGGTCGGCCGCGGCACCCGCAGCCTGGACGCCGACGGCCTGCGCCAGGTCAACCGCTCCGCCAGTGGCCCGAAGGAACACTTCGTGCTGGTCGACGCCGTGGGGGTGAGCGAGTCGAAAAAGATGGAAACCGGCACCCTGGAGCGCAAGCCCAGCGTGCCCATGAAGGCGCTCATGCAGGGCGTGACCATGGGCGTGCGCGACCCGGACACCCTGACCAGTCTGGCCGGCCGCCTGGCCCGCTTCAGCAAGCGACTCGACGACGAGCAGCACCAGAACGTGCGCAGGATCACCGGCGGCCCGGACCTCAACACCATCGCCGCCGAATTGCTGGCCACCGACGACCCGGACGCCCTGCGCCGCGCCGCCCGCGAGGCCCACCAGCTGCCCGAATCCGCCGAACCCAGCCCGGCGCAGATCGAGACGGTGCGCGAGCAGCGAGCCAAGGCCGCCACCGCCGCCATCACCGGCCCGCTGACCACCTACCTCGAAGAGGTCCGCCAGCGCCAGGAGCAGCTGGTGGATGAGATCAACCCGGACGAGGTCACCACCAGCGACTGGGAGACCGACGCCGACACCCACCGCGAGAACCTGCGCCAGGCATTTCGCGAGTGGCTGGAGGCCCACCGGGACGACATCGACGCCCTGACCATTTACTATCACCAGCCGCACCGGCGCCGCGAGATCACCGCCCGGGCCATTCGCGAGCTGCGCGACGCGCTCAAGCGCGAGAAGCCGCAGCTCGCCCCGGCCCGGGTGTGGGACGCCTACGCCCGCCTGGATCAGGTGCCAGCGCGCCGGCCGGAATCGGAACTGGCGCAGATCATCGCCCTGGTGCGCCGGGTCAGCGGCTGGGACGACAAGCTCACGCCCTACGCCGACACCGTGCGCGCCAACTTCAAGCGCTGGGTCTTCGGCCGGCACTCCGGCAACCAGCCCAAATTCAACGAGGCACAGATGGCCTGGCTCGAAAAGATCCGCGACCACATCACCGCCAGCTTCCACATCGGCGTGGAAGACCTGGACTACGCCCCCTTCGACGCCGAAGGCGGCCGCGGGCGCATGTGGCAACTGTTCGGCGAAGATATGGAGAGCGTGTTGGATCAGATAAATGACGAGATGGCGGCGTGATGTTTGATTGTAAGCGAGCATCAAATTGGGTGCGTTGTAAACTAGGAGATGCGCTCTCATTCGAGTATGGAAAAGCGCTGAAAAAGGAAAATCGTAATGAAGCTGGTCCCTTTAATGTCTACGGCTCAAGCGGAATAGTTGGAAAGCATGACGAACCATTAGTCGATGGCCCTGCCGTTGTCGTCGGTCGAAAGGGCTCCGTTGGGTCTGTCTTTTATTCTGAGAGTGGCTTTTGGCCAATCGATACAACGTATTATGTGAACCCGCCTGAATATTTTGACGCGAAATTCGTAGCTCACTATCTTGGTTTTTTGCGCCTTTCAGAGCTGGACACATCAACAGCAGTCCCAGGCTTAAATCGTGACGATGCCTATAGGGTGCAAGTCGGGATTCCTCCTATCAACGAACAACGCCGCATCGTCGCCAAAGTCGAAGAGCTCTTCTCCGAGCTGGACAAGGGCGTGGAAAGCCTGAAAACCGCCCGCGCCCAGCTCAAGACCTACCGCCAGTCCCTGCTCAAGGCCGCCTTCGAAGGTCGCCTCACCGAGCAGTGGCGCCGCGACAACGCCGACCAACTCGAAACCGCCGATCAGCTTCTCCAGCGTATTCGCGAAGAACGCGAAGCCCGCTACCAGAAGCAGCTGGAGGATTGGAAAGCCGCCGTGGCTGAGTGGGAGATGAGTGGGCAGTTAGGTAGAAAACCAAGAAAACCGAGAGCTAACAAAATGGTCGGAATTGACCTTGGAGACTCTCTGGAGAACGTTGATGGCTGGCTGTGGAAACCGCTTGAAGAAATTTCGGGGATCATTGTTGATGGTGCTCACAAGACACCACGATATGTTGATGCTGGTATTCCATTTATATCAGCTAAGGACATCAAAGACCTCCGGGTAGATTTCTCTGGAACTCGATTCATATCGCAAGAGGAGCATGAGGCTCTTATAAGAAGATGCCATCCATCTGAAGGTGATGTTCTTGTTACAAAAAGTGGCACTATTGGGCGTGTGGCTGTGGTGGAAACCGATGAGCAATTTTCTCTTTTTGAGAGTGTAGCCTTAGTGCCGGTTCCAAAGTGTATGGATTCAAGGTTCGTGGCCTATGCATGTTATTTTTATATCAACAATGGCTATGCTGAAAAGAAACAAAAAGGAGTAGCTGTTCGTCATCTTCACTTAGAAGACCTTCGTCAGCTTCCAATTCCTGTGCCACCGATTCAAGAACAGGAACGCTTGGTTCGAGTCATTGAGGTCCATATAACGTCCACACGGGAAGTTGAGAAGGGTATTGAGCGAGAACTGGTTCGCGCTGAGCATCTCCACCAATCCATCCTCAAACGCGCCTTCGAAGGCAAGCTCGTCCCCCAGGACCCCGACGACGAACCCGCAGGCGTGCTGCTGGAACGCATCCGCCAGGAACAGGCGGATACGCCCAAGCCCGGGCGGCGCAGGCGCAAGGCCGAGGCCTCGGCATGAATACGTTCACGGCCCGTGCGCTGCTCGACCAGCTCCGGCAGCTCGATGAGTCCGATCGCATCGAGGCCAAGCGGGCCTCGGCCATCGGCAAGTCGGTCATGGAGACGGTCTGCGCCCTGGCCAATGAGCCGGGGCTGGGCGGTGGCTGGTTGCTGCTGGGGGTGGAAAAGGCATCAAGCCAGCCGGGTGACTACCGGGTGGTGGGCATCGAGGACCCCGACAAGCTTCTCGGTGACCTGCATTCGCAGTGCGCCAATGCCTTCAATGTGCCGGTGCGGATTCAGGCTCGGGCAGAGGCGCTGGAGGAGGGCACGGTCATCGTGGTGGAGGTGTCGGAGGCCGATCCGGCGTCCCGTCCCATCCACTTCGCCAACAAGCCCCTGCCGCGCTCGGCGTGGCGCCGTGGTCCCAGCGGCGACTACCGCTGCAACCAGGACGACCTGGCGGCGCTGTATCTGGGGCGGGCCGGCCAGAGCTTTGACGCCTCGGTCGTCTCCGGCGCCAGCCTGGAAGACCTGGACGCGGACGCCATCGAGCACTACCGCGATGCCCGCCGCGCGGTGAATCCGGCGGCAGAAGAGCTGACCTTTTCCGACCCGGAGTTGCTGGAGGCGCTGGGCGCCGTGGTCCGCAAGTCGGGCCAGCTGCACCCGACGGTGGCCGGCGTGCTGCTGTTCGGCCGCCGGGGGGCCCTGCGCCGGCTGTTCCCCGCCAACCGCGTGGACTACATCCGCATTCCCGGCAAGGAGTGGATCGAGGACCCCCACGAGCGTTTCACCACCCTGGACCTGCGCGATACGCTGCCCCGGCTGATACAACGGGCCACCGCGGCGGTGCTGGATGACCTGCCGCGGGCCTTTCAGCTGCCGGAGGGCGAGATCCGGCGGGACGAGAAGACGGTGCTGCCGGACAAGGTGGTCCGGGAGGCGGTGGTGAACGCGGTGATGCATCGCAACTACCAGCGTCAGCAGCCCGTCCAGCTGCTGCGCTACAGCAACCGGCTGGAAGTGCAGAACCCGGGCTACTCCCTCAAGGCACTGGAGAATCTGGGCGAGCCTGGCTCGCAATGGCGTAACCCGGTGATCGCCTCGGTGCTGCACGAGATGGGGCTGGCGGAGACCAAGGGCAGCGGCATCCGCGTCATGCGCCGGCTGATGGAAGAGGCCGGGCTTTCGCCACCCAGCTTCGATTCGGACCGTCACCACGACCAGTTCGCCGCCACCTACCTGTTCCACCACTTCCTGAGCGAGGCGGATATTGCCTGGCTGGGGCAGTTCCGGCACCTGGGGCTGGGTGAGGACGAACAGCGCGCGCTGATCTTCCTCCGCGAGACCGGCCGGGTCACCAACTCCGATTATCGCGACCTGAACCGAGTCGATACCCTGGCCGCCAGTCAACGTCTGGCGCACTTGCGGGATCTGGGGCTCGTCGCGCAGGTGCCGCGAGGGCCGGCGACGTACTACGTGCCGGGCGATAGGCTGGGTGTCACGGCCGATACAGCTGATGACGAGGGGTTATTTGCTGGCTTATCTAGGGAGTCTGAACCCTTATCACAGGAGTCCGAGCCCTTATCGCAGGAGTCCGGAGGCTTATCGCAGGAGTCTGAGCCCTTATCGCAGGAGTCCGGAGGCTTATCGCAGGAGTCCCGCGAGCAACTCTTGGCCGAATTACCCCAGGCCCTTCGAACCGAACTGGAACGAATCGGCCAACGTAGCCGCGATCCGAAACAGATACCACGTCTCATCAAGACGCTGTGCGCCCTCAGGCCTTACGGAGCTCGTGACCTGGCCGTACTCATGAAGCGTCGGCAGGACTATCTGCTTCGGCGACACGTTGCCCCGCTGCTCGCTGAGGGTGCCCTGAGATACCGCTATCCCGATGAACCCAACCGCCCGGATCAGGCTTACATTGCCACCGAGGAGCCATCATGAACGCCGAAAGCCTGGTTTCCAAAGTCTGGAACTTCTGTCACATGCTCCGCGACGACGGCGTGAGCTATGGCGACTACCTGGAACAGCTCACCTACCTGATCTTTCTCAAGATGGCGGACGAATACAGCAGCCCGCCCTGGCATCGGGATGTGGGTATCCCCGAGCGATACAACTGGCAAAGTCTCAAGGCCCGCAAGGGGGCGGAGCTCGAGGGGCATTACATCGAGCTGCTGCGCCAGCTGGGCCGGGAGCGGGGCATGCTCGGCCAGATCTTCACCAAGGCCCAGAACAAGATCCAGGACCCGGCCAAGCTGGCGCGGCTGATCGAGCTGATCGACGCCGAGACCTGGGTGATGCTGGATGCCGAGGTCAAGGGCGACATGTACGAGGGCCTGCTGGAGCGTAACGCCCAGGACACCAAGTCCGGCGCCGGCCAGTACTTCACCCCGCGACCGCTGATCCGCGCCATGGTGGAGTGCGTGCGCCCGCAACCGGCCAGGACGATCTGCGACCCGGCCTGCGGCACCGGCGGCTTCTTCCTCGCTGCCTACGATTACATCAAGGATCACCACATGGCGGAGATGACCGCGGAGGAGAAGCAGGCGCTCAAGCACCACACCTTCTACGGCAACGAGATCGTCCCCGGCGCGCGGCGCATGTGCCTGATGAACCTCTTCCTGCACAACATCGGCGACATCAGCGATGACCCCACCATATCGCCCACCGACGCGCTGCTGGCGGAGAATCCCAGGCGGCACGACTATGTGCTGGCCAATCCGCCCTTCGGCAAGAAGAGCACGCTTACCATCACCAACGAGGCCGGTGAGCAGGAGCGCGAGGAGTTCGAGTACAACCGTCAGGACTTCTGGGCCACTACCTCCAACAAGCAGCTCAACTTCGTCCAGCACATCAGGACGCTGCTGAAGGAAAACGGCCAGGCCGCCGTGGTGGTGCCGGACAACGTGCTGTTCGAAGGCGGGGCGGGGGAGACGGTGCGCCGCAAGCTGATGGAAACCACCGAACTACACACCATCCTGCGCCTGCCCACGGGCATCTTCTACGCTCATGGCGTGAAGGCCAACGTGCTGTTCTTCGATGGCCGCCCCGGCCGCGCCGAACCCTGGACGGATGCGGTCTGGCTCTATGACTACCGCACCAACATCCATCACACGCTGAAGAAGAAGCCGCTGCGCGACGAACACCTGCGCGAGTTCGTCGAGTGCTACAAGCCGGGCGAACGTCACCTGCGCGAAGAGACCTGGAGCGAGGACAACCCCGAAGGCCGCTGGCGCCGCTACCGCCGGGAAGAGATCTTCCAGCGCGACAAGACCAGCCTCGACATCTTCTGGCTGCGCGACAAGTCCCTGGGCGATCTGGACAACCTGCCCGAGCCCGACGACATTGCCGAAGAGATCATCGAAAACCTGGAATCCGGCCTGGAAAGCTTCAGGAGCGTGTTATCGGCGCTGCAGTCTGACACTGATGTGGCGCCGATCCAGCAGACCAACTGACCGGTCAGCCAAGCGCTGCTTGACGTTGTGGAAGCGGTGCGCCAGGGAGCGACGCCAGCCGTGAGCCACCGGGAATTTGGGATTCCCATCCCGACCCGTTCAAGACACCAGGTGCAGGCGCCTGGCCAGTGGTTGCTGACCATCGCTTGCTGAACCGCCGGCCAGGCAAGATACGGGACCCAGTAACGCCATCGGATGGCCTCGGCGGCGATTTTTCTTCACAGAGCCCTCCAGCGAGGGGCCGCGTAACCCACAGGGCGATGGTGTATGAACCCCAAGGGGCCGCCTGGCGTGGCTGGCTCGATCGTATTGGCCTTGCTGGCCGCTGGGGCGATGTTTTGTGGCGTGGATGCCATTCTGTCGGATTCGGTCACCACACCGGCGAAATTCGGAGGCGACCACCGTGTGCACGGCACGGATACCGTCTTGATCGGTGTGGGCTGGATCCTGATGGGTTCGGCTATCGCCGCCCGAATTCTGGTTGGCAGGGGAGGCGGACACGCCGGTGTTGTGGTGTCGGTCGCTCTTGCTGTCATCGGCGGCCTGTTCTGGATAGCCGTGGTGTAGGCGACTCGCTGGGCTGCAGTGCCCTTCATCGCCATGTACCCGCGCCGATCCGCAGCGGCTTGCCATCGTCGGGCACCAGCCATACTTCGCCGGCCACGCCGACGTTCAGCGTCAGCGGAGATTCGGCGAGGATACCCCGCGACCACGGCGGCGGGTATGACCAATGACGAAGACGCACTTGCCACGAATCGAGTGACAGCTTCCCCCATGTTCCCTAAGCTGGTTGAGACGCCAACCAGCAAGGGAGCTGTCAATGGCCGACCACACTGCACCCCGCATCAGCTTGCAGCCGCATACCCGACGGGTGCGCATTCTTGATGGCGACACCATGATCGCCGATACCCACAACGCTATCGAACTGCGCGAACCTGGCTATCCGCCGAGGCAGTACCTACCCCGCGATGATGTGCGCATGGACCTGCTGACGCCCTCCGAGACCGTCACTCACTGCCCGTTCAAAGGCGATACCAGTTACTTCTCGTTTGATGAGCACAAGGATGTGGCGTGGAGTTATGAACAGCCCACTCAGGAGATGCAGGCGATTGCCGGCCGGCTGGCGTTTGACGCCGACAAGGCGACGGAGATTGTAGAGTGAAGTCAGATATCGACCCAAAGCGGTCATGCGGGAAAGGCAGCAGGCACGATGTTTGGTGTTATACTACCGAATTATAATTTGTTCCTAAGGTGTTCAATAGGATGAGATGTGCTCGATCGCGCAGCAAAACATTGTTGAACGCGCACGCGCACTCAAATGGAATATAAAACAAGCTATATCATGCTATATAGTACAATGTTAACTGGCCGGCGCGTGGATGTAAGCGTATGGAGTCAAATTTATGGGCTTAAGTGCCAAGCTGTTTTTTGACAATAATGAAAATGAAACACTGTTTACACGTATATCGTTGACGCCTGAGCAGTTAGAAGACGCTAGGGCGAAGAAAGATAAACTGCTTGAGTTGATTAAGCCTGAGCTTGCCGCATCGCTGGAGGTTCCAGTAAAACACTGGCTCCAAGGGTCGTATAAAAATCATACGCTTATAAGGCCTATGCAAAAAGGTGATGAATTTGATATTGATGTTGGAGTATATTTTTTATGTAACGCAGAAGATGAGGGGTTATCTGCTTTAGAAGTAAAGCAGCTTAATAAAAATATTCTTGAGTGGTATTCTTCAAATAGACCAGAAGCTAAGGTCGGAGAAAGCAGAACGAGTTGTGAGCGATTGATTTACCTTTCATCTTTCCACATTGATATACCTATTTATTATTACGATTCTGAAACCGATACTTGTAAGCTCGCAGTTGAGTCGGACGAGTGGGTTGATAGCGATCCCAAAGCTCTTCAAGACTGGTTTAATAAAAAAGTCTCAAGTCTTACGCCGAAATCTCTGGCTCAGCTTAGAAGGATAATTAAGTATCTAAAAGCATGGACACTAATTAAGGGGAAAGAAGATGGTATTAGAATTCCCTCAATCGCAATTACGGTACTAGTAGCAGAGCAATATGTTGAAGAGGATGATGACGATGATGCCTTCATTCAAACCGCTGTAAATTGTGCGGCTTATATCATCTCGAACGACACCTTGGACAACCCTTGTAACGGTGGGGAGTTGTTTGAGTTTGAAGATAATAAATATGAAAAAATAAAAAGTAGAGCAATAGCATTAAAGAATTCCTGCGAATTTATCGGTAATTCAGAGGATAGCCTTCAGCAATACGTTCTGTGGGGTGCAACATTTGAGCACATGTTCCCTCCCTTTGCTGAAAGGATTGACGAAGTGTCAAAGAAAACAAACCTTCCCGCAATAACAGTGCCACCTAAGATTAATGTTCGTCACCTCGGAAAAAATGGAAAGCTACTTTCTAGTAAAGTGACAGATGAGATAAGGGTTTTTCGTGATGAAGAACTTTATTTTTCAATTGACAATAAGTCAGATTATAGTGAAACTGTCGAGGTTCATTGGATCGTTCGTAATCAAGATGCAGAAGCAAAAAGGGTCAATGATCTTGGTCACACTTCGGTACTTTCAGTAAGCGATGAGCGATACGAGGATTGTAGCTATAGCGGCACACATTATATGGAATGCCTGATTCTGGATAAGAACAACATAAAGGGTATGGGGGTAGTGAAGGTTCGCATCACTGGTTTTTCTCGTCCTTTGAGAAATCCGCCGAAGAAAAAGTATTACAAAGGTAGATAGATATGTGGAGAGTATTTCCGAAGATTGGACTGTTAAAGGCATTGCTCGCAATATTTTCAGCCTTATTTCTATCGGCTTTGATCTTATTATTGGGCCCTGAAGATGGCGCAATTTCCTGGGATAGCTTTGGGGATGCCTTTAAGCTGGCGACACCGATAACGCTAATATTTGTCGGGATTATTTTTGTTATCGGGAGGTGGGGATGGCTAGTTTTTTGGAAGTCTCCATTTCTTGGGGATGTTTTACATAAATCTGTATGTCCAAATCTCAACGGAAAGTGGCTCGGCGAGGTTTACTCAAACTACACTGACGAAAGTGGAAACAAAACCGTAAAGGAAGTTGAGCTAGCCATTAAGGCAGATCTATTTGGATTTAAATTGGCCTTGAGATCTTTGGATGGTTATCAAGGAAGTAAGGTAATACAAAGTGAACTCTATCGAGATCCTCGCACCGGAACTTTCTATTTGAGTTATATTTTTGAGGCCTCGGTTCCGTATCCAGAAGAAACAGATGATAGACTCTTTGAGGGGGCGGCCAAGCTTGAGATAATAATTAATGAGGAAGATACAGTTTTAAAAGGAACGTATTGGACAAACAGGGCGTGGCAGCGAGGGATGAACACGGCCGGACTAATTACAATGAAGCAAAAAAATAGTTAACCAATGGCTGCTGGCGACTGCATTACGCTTTGCTCCATGTAGCCCCAGAGCCAGACGTTAGGTTTCACGATGACATTTCTCGAGTTTTTCGCCAGTATCATCGGCTCATTGGCTTGGCCCGTCGCGACAGTTGTCTTTGTCGTTTTGCTCAAAAAGCCAGTGACAGAGTTGGTTCCACTTTTGCGGAAGCTGAAGTACAAAGAATTAGAGCTCGAGTTTGCGGAAGGTTTGAATGAACTGAAACCTCCCGCTGAACAGTTACAGGTTCAGGGTTCAAAAGGCTCGGGAAGCGAGCTTGAGAGGCTTGCGGAAGTCTCGCCCCGTGCCGCGATTATCGAAGCCTGGCTCCAGGTTGAAGCTGAAGCTGCGAGAGTGGCAGCTTCATTTTGGACCGGCTCGAATCGTGAAGTATTTAGAAATTACGCCAAACTTGGGGACTACCTTGAGCAATGCAAGGTCCTAAATTCACGTCAGGCGCAGAATTTTCGAAAGCTTCGCGAGTTAAGAAATAAGGCTGCGCATTACGAAAAGCTTGAGATCGACCAGAAAGCAGCATCGGTATACGTTCATGCGGCGGTTGAACTCGTTGAGCATCTGAGGGCGCAGTGAAAGTGCAACCTAACCACCGGTTCCAGTCGACGCACAAAAGCGCAACGCCCTTCTCGTTCTATCTAGATGCGGGTGCGGCGCTTTGTGCACGCCTGAGCCGAAATACTATACATCAGCAAGTCTCAAAGACCGCTTCTGGCCAAATAACGACGACCAAAAACTAGGTCGTCGTTTTTTTTCCTATACTTCCGTTTGCTCTGCCATTTCTAATGCATCATCAACCTCAATGCCAAGATATCGAACAGTGCTCTCAAGCTTCGTATGGCCCAATAATAGCTGAACAGCCCTCAGATTTTTTGTTCGGCGGTAGATTAGAGTTGCCTTAGTTCTTCGCAGCGTGTGCGTGCCATATGCTGATGGGTCCAGCCCGATCGAGGTTACCCAGTCTTTAACAATCCGGGCGTACTGTCGCGTAGACAGGTGATCTATCCTGCTCGAACGGCTTGGAAATAAGTAGTCCTCGTTTCGAAGCTTGGCACGTAGAATCCATGTTTTTAGAGCATTGTGAGTTTGATCGGTTATCTCAAACTGTACCGGTCTCTTCGTCTTCTTCTGCATTATAGTGGCTCTTGACGATATATGGTCACCATGGGTCACATCTCGGACACGCAAAGCCACCAAGTCTCGTACCTTCTCAGCAAGCTGCAGCCGGACACGAATGGCCCAGATGTCTTTGATGCGAAAAGGTGTTTTCTGACCAACCAGCTTGCCTTTGTTCCATGGTTCGCGGGTACTGGTTTCTGAAGCGTTCATGGCATGGACCTCCACGGATGGAATGTATAGGATGGTCCATAACATGCTCAATGTGTGATGGATTCAGCATTTGACCCAAAGCAGCCATGCCGGCAAAGGCAGTATGCTCGTTCATCCTTGTTAGGGTTCATCATGACCGATGAAATCGAGTTCCTTAAAAATGAAGTCGCTAGGCTAAGGACTGAACAGGTCATAGAGGATGACCCAATAAAAAGGCTGAGCCTCGAAAAGAAAATCGCCGAAGCCCGCGCAATTATTGAAAGGTTCGACACAAACGAACCAACGGTCAGGAATGAAACACGACGTTTCAAGCCAGAAAACGACCAAAAGAATTCAAGCAGAGGCGCTTCCCAAAAACCAGAAGCCAAACCTCCTGAAAGTGCGGGGCAGACAAAGTCTGTCGTGACCAACCGCATGTCCCTTATCAAAATCGCCGAGGGTGTCATTGCAGGCGTTCTAGTTCTTGTTGTTGCTTGGGTGGTTGCGCACTATTTCGGGATTACGCTATGAAAACCCTAACAAGGCAATCAAATTCGTTCCGGCCTTCGGCCTCCACCGGACGCCCTTGTCAGGGCGCCGTTTATTGCTGGTGTTAGCCGTCAGATCAGGTTTGTCGCATGCCACTTAAGAGCTGAGCAGATGATTGAATCAATTTATTGGCGTCAAGAGCTGCGAGCAGAGTTGGCGTGGCTCAAGAGGCATCGTAGATACCGTAGGTGGTCGGAGAAGCAGCTTGTACTGTATGAGCGCCGCCTGATGTTGGTAGCGTTTCAGGTCCGTTCCTTACTTGAGCGTTCGAAGGTGAACGATCGTGCTCGTAACGTACGGGCGCCGGTAATCCGGTACAAGAAGATCGGGACTAAGTCTTTCACATATGTTGGCCCGGGATTCCCGGAAGACCGATTCGATATCGCGAATCCTGAGCCGTCGGAACTTGGCGTGGTTGATGTTTGCAACCAGCTTATCCATTATTACTGGATGAAAACCTGGTCTGAGGGTACGGCCTTCAAAGGTATACTTATCTTCTCCGATTTTATGCGCCACAAGTGGGCTTATGAGTTCTTGATCGAGGACCTCATAAGCCTCTTTCGCGTCTTTGCCAATGACTCATCGGCAGTAACTGAATTGAGCTTTCATTGGAACGAGAAGAGGCAAGACTATGTGGCTCGCTATGCGCGTTGAGCCGGCGGCTAACAATTCGTCTAAGCCGACGCCGCTTCGCAGCGCGGCTTAACTCAGTCGTTATATCAGCATGATCGCAAGGTCTGCTTCTGGCCGAATGCTGACACTGGGGGCTGTAGAGGCAATGGCAGCCTTTTATACCTTCCCCAACCCACTCACCCGCATCACGCGTCGCTCTACTGCATCCAGCAGCTGGCCGCGGCCGGTCTCGACCAGGGTGAGCCAGTGCTTGGCGCGGGTAATGCCGGTGTAGACCAGCTCCCGCGTGAGGATCGGGTTGGGGGCGTCGGGGAGCAGCAGGGCGGTGTGGGTGAACTCCGAGCCCTGGGACTTGTGCACCGTCATGGCGTAGACCGTCTCTACCGCCTGCAGTCGGCTGGGCAGCACCCACTTGATATCGCCGCTGCCGTCCCCGGCGGGGAAGGCCACGCGCAGCGCCGGGCCGCGTTTTGCGCCATCGCTGCAGCTTGCCGGTTGCGGCAGCGCCAGGGTGATGCCGATATCGCCGTTCATCAGCCCTAGGCTGTAGTCGTTGCTTGTCACCAGCACCGGGCGGCCGGAGTACCAGAGCCGGCGGCCGTCGCCGGTGTCGATCAGTCCTTCCTTCTCCAGCGCGACGCGGATGCGCTCGTTGAGCCCCTCCACGCCCCAGGGGCCGCGGCGCAGGGCGCAGAGCAGCTGGAACTTGCCGTGGGCGGCCAGCACCGTGCGGGCCCAGTCGTCCAGGGCCTCGCGGTCGATCTCGCCATCCGCGCCTGCCTGCGGCGCGGCGTGCTTCATGGCTTCCAGGTTCTGCATTACCTCTAAATAGTGGCGATAGCCCACTGGCGGCGGCAGGGGCCGGCCGCGCAGCGTGCGGCCCTCGCCGCGGCTCTTTCCTCGATCAGGGAAGCCCGCAGCGTGGCCCGAGACCACCAGCCGCTCCAGCTTCCGGTCGTGGTCGGTCTCGAGCTTCAGGTGCGAGAGGTCGGCATAGCCGTGGGCCAGCACGCCGCGGATGGCGGTGCGCTTCTGCTTCCCCGGAGCGTCCTGGTTCACGGCGCCGGCCAGCTGGCCGATGCCGCTCTCGGCATCGAAGCGGTGGCTCACGCGCAGCATGGCGATGGCCTGGTCCAGCGGGGCACCCCCGGCGTCGAGCATCTCCGCGGGCAGCGCCTGGCCGGTGGCCTCGGCGAGCCAGTCGGCGGTGTCGGGCGTGTAGTGGCCGCCCTTGGCGCGCGCGCACAGGTCGCCCAGCACGGAACCGGCCTCTACGGAGGCGAGCTGGTCCTTGTCGCCCAGCAGCACCAGTCGCCCACGGGGCGGCAGGGCGTCGAGCAGGGCGGCCATCATCTCCACGTCGACCATGGAGGCCTCGTCCACCACCAGCACGTCCAGCGGCAGCGGGTGGCGGGCGTTGTGGCGGAAGTGGCGGGTATCGGGGCGGGAACCCAAAAGCCGGTGGAGGGTGGTGACCTCCGTGGGGATGGCGGATCTGAGCCTGCTGACACCGCCATCGCCCAATAAATTGGGCTCCCACAATGGGTTGCTGCCCTCATCCTTCTCTAAGGCAGCCAGCAGGGGGGCCAGGCCATCCAGCTGCAGTGAGCTGACCTGCCCGGCGATGGATTCGTTGAGGCGCGCGGCGGCCTTGCCGGTGGGGGCGGCCAGGCGGATGCGCAGCGCTCGCTGGCCCTCGCCCAGCGCCAGGGTCTGCAGCAGGGCGAGCAGCTTGACCACGGTGGTGGTCTTGCCGGTGCCGGGGCCGCCGGTGATCACCGCGAAGGGCGAGCGGGCGGCCAGGGCGCAGGCGGCCTTCTGCCAGTCCAGCCGGGTGCTGGAGGGGAAGAGGGCATCGAGGGCCTGGGAGAGAGCCTCGAGGTTCATGCTTAAATCAGGGCGCCTGGCGGCGCCATCGCGCAGCAGAGCCGGAACGCCGGACCGTGAGCTCCCACAAGGGCTTGCGTCAGTTTCTGAGATATCATCCGGGCGCCGATCGGCGCCATCGCGAGGTGTCGGGGTCTCCACTCTGGCGGCGATATGCTGCTGGATCGAGCGCTCGTGGTGCCAGTAGCGGCGCAGGTAGAGCCGGGTGCCGTCAAGCACCAGCGGGGTGTTGCCGGGGCCGTGGCCGACGACCAGCGGGTGAGTGAGCGCTTGCTGCCAATCGGCCAGCGCCAGCTCGCCGAGCAGCTGGCTGGGCCGCGGCGGCGGGTCCTCCAGGCTGTCGCCTTCCGGCGGCAGCGAGAGCGCCAGGTCCGGCTCGGCCAGGGTAAGTTCGAGATCCAGGCAGACATGGCCACGGCCTAGCTGATGGCTGGCCAGCGCCGCGGCCAGCAGCAGCGGGGCGGAGGCGTCCGGCACCTCGCGGGCCAGGAAGGCGGCAAAGGCGCGGTCCAGGGCGCGCAGCCAGCCGCGGGTCACCCAGCGGTCGAGCAGGGCGAACAGCGCCTCGCTGTCGTGCAGGGCCTCGGCGGTGGCGGCCTCGTTGGGGGTGGCCTCGTCGGTGTGCGGGTGGTCACTCATGGCTGGGCTCCTTTGTCGTGACGTGCTGGGCGTCGCGGAACAGGGCGTCCAGTGCTTCGATCAGTTGGCGTGGCGGGCGCTCGCGGTGCACACCGCGGGAAGGTGCGTGCTGGCCGCGCAGGAAGACGTAGAGCGCCCCACCCAGGTGGCGGTCGATGTCGTAGTCCGGCAGCCGCGATTTGAGCAGGCGGTGCAGGGCCAGCAGGTAGAGGCAGTACTGCAGGTCGTAGCGCTTCTCGCGGACCGCATCAACCATGGCCGCCTCGGAATAGGCCGCGTCGTCGCGGCCCAGGTGGTTGGACTTCCAGTCGAGCACGTAGAAGCGCCCCTCGTGCTCCACCACCAGGTCGATGAAACCCTTGAGCATGCCGTTGAGCCGGTCGTGCTCCAGCGCTGGGCGGGCGGCGCCGCCCAGGGTGTGAGCGCTCACCAGGGCGTCCAGGCGAGCGGTGTCGACCTGGTGGGCGGCAAACCAGAACTCCAGCTCGACCTGATAGTGAGCGCTCTCCAACCGGTCGAGGTGCAGCGGTGCGACCGGCCCGTCGGGAGCGCTCGGCACCGGCAATTCGCTTGTCAGCAGCCCGCGCAGCCAGGCCTGCAGCGCGGGGATGCGCTCGCGCCAGCCGCGCAGGTTGGCGCGCCGCGCCAGGGTGTCGTCCAGGCGCTCGGGGTCGGCGGCCAGCCGCGCGAAGCCCTCATGCCCGGCCCACTCCAGCAGGCCGTGCAGGAAGGTGCCCGCCGCCGGGCCGCGGGGGAAGCGGTGGAGCGAGCCGCCACTCGCCTGCTGGACAGGCTGGGCCGGGTCCTGGGGCTCGTCGCGCATCTCCCGCGCAGTGGCCTCCAGAGCGGTTTCGGGCTCTTCTCTCAATAGCGGGGTCAGGAGCGCGGTCTCGGGCTCTTCCATGGAGAGCGCCGTTTCGGGCGGCTCCTCCCCCTCACCGATGCGCTCGACGCCCAGCCGCAGTGCCGAGTAGCTGGCGATCCACCAGTGCTCCCGGGCGCGGCGGGTGGGGGTGAGTGCCTCGCGCAGGGCCTCGTCGTGGGCCTTGATGGGCACCATCAGGTCATCGGGCTCGGGCGCCGGCTCCACCGTCAGCTCCGTTTCCTCAGCCCCCTTGGCGAGGGGGAAGAGGGCATCCAGCAAGCCGTCTGGCGAGAGCGGCGCACCGGCGGTGAGCACCTGGCCGATGGCGCTGCGCTCCAGCCCCTTGAGCGGGGCGATGCCCAGCCAGGTGGCATGGCGGGCGCGGGTCAGGGCCACGTAGAGCTTGCGCAGGTCCTCGCCGAGGCGCTCGTCGTCGGCGCGGGCCAGCACCGTCTCGTCCGCCTCCAGCGAGAGGTGGCGCCGGCCCGCCTCGTCGTGCCAGGTGAGCGGCAGGTCGCTGGCCTTCTTCTCGCGGAAGGCGCAGATGAAGGGCAGGAAGACCAGCGGGTACTCGAGCCCCTTGGACTTGTGGATGGTGATCACCTGCACCAGGTCGGCGTCGCTCTCCAGGTGCAGGCGGTGGGTGTCGGCCTGTGCCGGGGGCTGGGCGCGCGCCTCGCTGAGATGGCGCAGCAGGGCGTGCTCGCCGTCGAGCTCGGCGCTGGCCTGCTGCAGCAGCTCGCCCAGGTGGAGCAGGTCGGTGAGGTGCCTTTCTCCGTGGATGAATGGCTGCGCGGGCGCATCACTGCGTTGCGCGGTGCTCGAAAGCTCGCCTAACCCCTCGTTATGTCTCGCTTCCTGTGCTCCGTGCGCCTTGTGCTGCATCCCGCTCGCCGATTCGTCCCTCCTTGCAAGCAGCCGGGTGGGCACGGCGAAGTCGGCGAGCAGCCGATGCAGCATGGGCAGCACCCCCTGGCGCTGCCACTGGCGGTGGTAAGCCCGGAACTGCAGCACGCGCTCCTCCCAGGCCAGCTCGTCGTGCTGCAGGGCGTCGAGATCGTGGAGGCCCATCCCGAGGCTGGGCATGGCGAGCGCGGCGTGCAGGCGCCGCTCGCTGTCGGGCTCGGCGCAGGCGGCCAGCCACACCTCCAGCTCCAGGGCCGCCGGGGTCTCGAACACCCCCTCCTTGTCGGAGAGGTAGACGCTCTTGATGCCGCGCTCGAGCAGCGCGCCGCGGATCGCCCTGGCCTCGTTCGCGTTGTTGACCAGCACGGCAAGGTCCGAGGGCTTGAGTGCTCGAAAAGGCTCGTCCGGCTCGCTGAAGCCGGTGCGCCCGGCCTGGCCCTCGCGCAGCAGTTCGGCCATGTGGCTGGCGCAGCGCGCGGCCATCGCCTTGAAGTAGGCGCCCTTGCTCATCCCGTCGTCAGCGTCGTCGCTCTCCGCCGGCAGGTGCCAGAGCGTCATGGCCGGCAGCGGTTCGCCGTCGCGGGTCAGGGAATCCTTCCTGCCCTTGGCCGCCACCGGGAAGAACGGTACTGGATTGTCGCCTTCGGCCGAGCGGAACAGGAAGGCGCCGCGGCCGGCGGGGTGAGACTCGGCGAAGCGGAACACCCGGTTGACGGCCTCCACCATGGCGGTGGCCGAGCGGAAGTTGGTGCCTAGGGTGACGTGGCGACCCGCGGTGTCGCGTCGCGCCTGCAGGTAGGTGTGGATGTCGGCGCCGCGGAAGGCGTAGATCGCCTGCTTGGGATCGCCGATCAGCAGCACGGCGCTGGGCTCCCCGGGATCCGGCGCCTGGGCCAGCCGGTAGACGTGGTCGAAGAGCCGGTACTGCACTGGATCGGTGTCCTGAAACTCGTCCACCAGGGCTACCGGGAACTGGCGGCGCACGTGGGCCGCCAGCGCCTTGCCGGCGGGGCCCTCGAAGGCGCGGTCGAGACGCTCGAGCAGGTCGTCGGGGCCGAGCTCGGCGCGGCGTTGTTGCATGCGCTCGCGGCGCTCGCTCATCCAGTGCACGGCGTGGGCCAGCAGGTCGGCGTGGGCGTCGGGCAGGGCCTCGAGGCGTGTCGGCAGCTCGGCCAGGGCGTGCAGGGCCGGGTGGTCCAGCGGCTCGCCCGTCTTCCAGATCTCGGCGATGCCCGCGGGTGTCAGACGGTGCCAGGCAGCGGCCTTGCGATCCAGGTCCGGCCAATCCATGTCGGTTGTGGCCCACTCGCGCAGCTTGTCCAGCCAGTTGCTGCGATGGTCCTTGCGCATCTTGCTGCCATTGAACGCCTTGGCTTGCTGACCTTCATCGAACAGCCTGGCGAGTTCATCCACCCAGGCGGGCCAGGGCGCCTTGAGCTCGCCCAGCACCTGCTCGCGCTCGCCCTGCATGGCGGCCAGGGCACTGGCGGGAGGCGGGGCATCGGGCAGCAGGTCGGCGTCGCCCTGCAGGCGGCGCACGTCCTCGGCCAGGGCATCGGGGGTTTCCCAGTAGTGGGTGACCACCGCCAGGGCCTCGGCGTCCAGGGCGTAGTAGAAACTGCGCCAGTAGTCCCGGGCGACCTCGAGCTCGAGCTCCGACTGGTCGAGGTTCATCTCCAGCGAGAAGAGGCTGCCGCTCTCGAAGGCGTGCTCGCGCAGCATGCGGTGGCACCAGGCGTGGATGGTGGAGACCGCGGCCTCGTCCATCCACTCGGCGGCGAGCTGCAGGCGGCGCGCGCAGGCGGGCCAGCGCTCGCGGGGGTAGCTATCGCGCAGGGCCAGCAGCGGGTCGAATGGGGGACAGACCCCCATTTCTGCGAAATGGGGGTCTGTCCCCGATTGAAACGCATCCGCAGCCTCCACCAGCCGGGCGCGGATGCGGTCGCGCAGCTCCCGGGTGGCGGCGTTGGTGAAGGTCACCACCAGGATCTCCGGCGGGGTGAGGGCGCGGGGGAAGCTCTCGGCGTCGGCCTCGTCCCGCGGGCCCAGCACCAGGCGCACGTAGAGCAGGGCGATGGTGAAGGTCTTGCCGGTGCCGGCGCTGGCCTCGATCAGCCGGCTGCCGGTGAGCGGCAGGTGGATCGGGTCCAGGGTCGGGGGCGTCTTCTGGTCCTGCGTGCTCATGCCTGGCCTCCCTTGCCCTTGCCGCTATTTCCCTTCTTCTCCTTCGGCTTGCGTACCGCCTGTAATAGCGGGGCGTAGAGCCGCTCGGCCAGCTCGGCGAAGCCAATGGTGCCGGCTGCGGGGTCAGACCCCATTGGCGACAGCTTGGCATCCAGCATGGCCTCGAGCTCCGGCCACTGGCGCATCAGGTAGGGGTCGCGGCCGCGCTCGCCGTGGTCGTTGTGGTAGCCGCTACCGTGGAAGGCGGTGTCGGCGGCCTTCCAGGCCTTGTCGTCCTCCTCGCTGGCCCGGTCGGCGAGGCAGCGGGCCATGGCCTGGGGCGTGCCGCCCTTCTCCAGCCAGGCGAAGGCGGTGTCCCGGGCCAGCGGCAGGGGGGTGGCCATGCCGAGCTGCCAGGCCGCGGCAATGTCGGCCAGGTGAGCGCGGGCCTGCTCGGCGGGGAGCGGGGCGAGGGTGCCACCGCCGGCGCGGGAGAGCAGACGCGTGGTCATGGGCCCCTCCAGCTGACCCGCCAGGTGGGCCACCCAGGGGGTAAGCCAGTGCCGCCACTGGTACTTGCTCTTCTTGACCAGGCTGCTGGTGGTGAGCAGCACCCGGCAGCGCTCCATGGCGTCGTTGACGCGCAGCTCGCCCAGCCAGTCCTCCAGCGCCAGACCCTCGCCCAGCGCTTCTTGCAGGTCCAGCGAGACACCGAGCGGCTCGTCCAGGGCGTGGGGCCATTCACCGAGCACCTGGCGATAGTCGGCGAAGAGGGTGTCCATGGGCTCGACGAGCTTGTCACGCATCTGCTCGGCGAAGCCGCCTATGGCCAGGCGCCCCTGGCGCTCGAGGCGTTCCAGGGTGGCCAGCATGGTGGGCTCATGGGGCTCGCCGGCCTCCACCGCCGCGCGGCTCGCCTCGATCAGCGCATGCTGGAGCTGCCAGTGGTCGAGGCCGTCGAGTGTAAAGGGCTCGTGGTCGAGCCGCTCCATGGCCTCGATCTCCAGGAAGACCTTGAGCCGGGTGGTATAGAAGGCCTGTACCGGCGCCTTGAGGAAGTTGCCCAGCTGGGCCAGGGTCAGCGGGCTTTCCTGCCGGAACGGGGGCAGCGGCCCCGCTTTGGCCGGCGCGGGCTTGAAGTCGGGTCGGTGCAGCTCGCGCCACTCGTGGGCAAAGGTAGCCAGGCGGGAGCCCTCTCCACCGGTGCCCGATGCCGCACCACGAAAGTACTCGATGCTGAAGGGCTGCAGTGGGTGCTCGGTGGTCAGCGCCGCCAGCAGCGCCTTGCCGTCGGTATCGTCTGCCTTTCCGGCCAGCCGCCAGCCGCGGGCCAGGTGGTCACGCAGCTGGCCGAGCAGCACCGAGGGCGGTTGCTCGCTGTTGTCGATGATGCTGCGCCCCACCCAGCTGATGCTCAGCCGGTCGCGGGCCGAGAGCAGCGCCTCGAGGAAGAGGTAGCGGTCGTCCTCGCGGCGTGAGCGGTCGCCAGGCCGGTAGTCCTGGGCCATCAGGTCGATGTCCAGTGGCCGCTGCACCCTGGGGTAGTCGGCGTCGTTCATGCCCAGCAGGCAGACGTGGCGGAAGGGGATGGCGCGCATCGGCATTAGCGTGGCGATGTTCACCGCGCCGGCCAGGAAGCGCTGGGAGAGGCTCGCCTCGTCCACCTGGGCGAGCCAGTGCTCGCGCACCACCGAGAGCGGCAGGGGCTCGATGAGTTCGGCCTCCTCGGCGCTCTCCTGCCAGGCGTCGAGGGCCTGCTCGAGCCGGGTCATCGCCATCAGGTCCTGGTCGGACTCGGCCAGGAAACAGGCCTCCAGCAGGTCGCGCAGCCGCTCGCCCCAGGTAGCCACGTCACAGGGCTCGGCCAGGGTCTGCCACTGGGCCGCCAGGGTGTCGACCAGGCTGACCAGGGGGCCGGCCAGGGCCGCCTCCAGCCCGCCGATGTCGTCGTAGGGTTCGATGCCCTGCCAGTGGCCCTCGGCGGCGTCGCCCACCGCATAGCCGAGCAGCAGCCGGCGCAGGCCGAAGGCCCAGGTGTTGGCGGTAAGGCCTTCCGGCAGGTCGAGGCTCTGGCGTTGGCGGGCATCGAGCCCCCAGCGGATGCCGGCGCCCTCGATCCAGCGGCGCAATGTGGGCAGGCCACCCTCCGGGATGGCGAAGCGCGCGCGGATGGCCGGCACCTCCAGCAGGTCGAGCAGGTCGCTCACCGAGAGGCGCAGCTCCGGCAGGCGCAGCAGCTGTTCCAGGGCGATCAGCAGCGGCAGGCGGTGGCGGCTGGCCTGGTCGGAGAGGGTGAAGGGGATATGGCGCGGGTCGTCGGGGTCGAGGCGGCCGAACACCGCCTGGACCGCGGCGGCGTACTGGTCGACGTCGGGCACCATCACCAGGATGTCGCGGGGCTTGAGGGTCGGGTCCTCGCTGAAGGCGGCGAGCAGCTGGTCGTGGAGGATCTCCACCTCGCGCAGGGCGCTATGGGCGACCTGGAAGCGCAGCGAGCGGTCGCGGGCCGGGTCCACGGCGGGCCAGGCCTCGCGGGTCTCGGCGAGCGGGCGCAGCTCGAGGATATCGTCCTGCAGCTGGCGCAGCAGGCTGGGCTCGGCGTTGTTGTGGAGAGGGGAGTCGAAGAGGTCGATGCGCAGCGCCTCGCCCTCGAAGAGGCCCCGGTAGGCCTGCTGCTCGTCGAACTCGTCGAGCAGGCGCAGGTAGTCGCGGCCCTGTTTGCCCCAGGCGGCCAGCAGCGGCTGGGCGTGGAGGTGCAGCTCGGTCTCGGCGAGGTCCGCCGGCATGCCGGGACGGCGTTGCTGGCGCTTCCTCTCGGCCCGTAGCAAGTCCTTGTGCTCGATGATATCCGCCCAGTAGTGGCGGCAGGGGTTGTGCACACAGAGCAGCACCTGGCTGACCCGGGCCATGGCGGCCAGCGCCTCCAGGGTCTGGGCGGGCAACGAGGAGATGCCGAAGACGATGACCCGGCGCGGCAGGCCTGCCGGCCGGCGCTGTTCAAAGGACAGCTGAGGGCTCTCAAAGGACAGCTGAGGGCTCTCAAAGGACAGCTGAGGGCTCTCGCTCGTCAGCGCCTGGCACGCCTCGAGGAAGCGCTCGTGCACCGCCGCGCGGCTGGAGGCCAGGCCGGATTCACCGATGTCGTCACGCAGCGCCCGCCACAGCTCGGCCTGCCAGCGCTGCTCCTCGGCCAGCGGCCGGGCCTCGCCGCGGGCGGTGAGGATCACGTCCTCGCCCGCCGCCCAGGCCGCTAGCCAGTCGGCGCGGTAGACCTGGTACTGGTCGAGGAGGTCGGCCAGGCGCTCGGCCAGCTGGTGGCGCTTGCGCAGGTCGCTATCATCCGCGAGGAAGCGCGCCAGGGGCGCAAAGGTGGGGGCGTCGAGCAGGGCGGGCAACAGGCGCATCAGGCGCCATATCAGCCGCGGCTTGTCGAAGGGCGAGACCGGCGGCACCTGCTCCTCTCCCAGCACAGCCCGGTAGGCCTGCCACAGGAAGCGCGCCGGCAGGGTGACGTCGAGTGCTGCGGCGATGCCGGCACCGCCTTGGGCGCGGTCCTCGGCGAGCGCGAGCTTGAGCCACTGGCTGATGCCGTTGCTCTGCACCAGGATCGTCTCGTTCTCCAGCGGCCCCAGCGGGTGGCGGCGCATCCACTCCACCGCCAGGCCGCGCAGGGCCTCCAGGCGGTTGCCATGGATCACCATAAAGCCGGGTTTGAGCTCGGGGCCCTGAAGATCTAGGGGCATGGCGCGGTTCCTTCGCTGGGTGCCGGAGCGGTGCCCTTCATGGTGCCACATTCGTGGAGCATGGGTTGCCTTGCGTCCTTGCCACTTTCCCGGGGGCCTGATTGACTGGCCTTCGCACCCGCTAACGAATGGAATCCAGGCATGTCCCAACCGCTGACCCGCCACAATCGCGCCCGCCAGGTCCTCGACGAGATCACCGCGGCCAATGCCCCGCTCTCCGACCAGGTCCGGGCGGCCAAGTACGCCAAGCTCGCCGAGTCGCCCTATCGCTTCTTTCGCGGCACCAACCATCTCTATTGGTGGGACGTCTGGCACGACTGGCGCTTCGCGCTGTTCGGCGGCCTGCCGGAGACCCAGACCTGGCTGCAGGGCGATGCCCACGCCTACAACTTCGGCGCCTACGGTCATCACGACGACGCCGTGCGCTACGGCATGGACGACTTCGACGACGCCATGATCGGCGACTACCAGTATGACCTGTGGCGCCTGGCCATCAGCCTGGTACTGGATGCCCGGGAGAATACCGGTCTGTCGGGCAAGGGGATTCGCAAGGCGCTGGAGGCGCTGGTCACCAGCTACCACGACGAGCTGGCCCGTCACGTGGAGGGTGAGGTGCCCGGCGCGGTGACCCTGGCCACCGCCAAGGGGCCGCTCGAGCCCTTCATGAAGAAGGTGGGCAGGAAGAAGAGCCGGGCGAAGATGCTCGAGAAATGGACCGTGCTGAGCGACGACGGCCGGCGTTTCGCCGAGCGCCCCGAGAAGCTGGCGGCCATGCCGGCGCACCTGGCCAGCCAGCTGCGCAAGGCGGTCGAGGAGGAGTACCGCCAGACCCTGGGCGGTGCCCGGCGTGAGGCCGAGGCGGGGCACTTCCGCGTCAAGGACATGGCCCAGCGCCTCGATGCCGGCACCGGCTCGCTGGGCCTGGAGCGCTACTATGTGTTGATCGAGGGCGGGCAGGACCACGAGCACGACGACGTCATCCTCGACGTCAAGCAGCAGACCGCGCCGGAGGGCTGGCGGCTGATGGACAGCGCCGAGAAGCGCGCCTGGCGCCGCGCCTTTCCCCACGAGGGAATGCGGCACGCGGCCGCCTTCGTGGCCATCGCCGAGCATCCCGACCCCTACCTGGGCTGGCTGCACCTGGGTGATACCGTGTTCTCGGTGCGCGAGCGCTCGCCCTACAAGGAGGACTTCCCGACCCACAAGCTCGACGGCGCCAAGCCTTACCGCCAGCTGGTCACGCAGTGGGGGCGCATCCTGGCCCGGGAACACCTGCGCGGCGCCCATGCCCTGAGCCCCGACGATCCCGGACGCTTCGCCCGCGCTGTCGGTACCTGTGTCGAGGGGCGGGGCGAGCGCTGCGTGGACATGGTGACCACCCTGGCGCTCAGCTATGCCGACTGCGTGCGCCAGGACTATCGTACCTTCATGGAGTGGAACGAGGAGACGCCGTCATGAGCGACTACCTGCTGGAGGAACACGCCCTGAGCCCGGGCAAGATCTACCGCCTGCTCTCGGGCAGCATCTGCCCGCGCCCCATCGCCTGGGTCTCGACCCGGGACGCGGCGGGCAATACCAACCTGGCGCCCTTCTCGTTCTTCAACGTGGTGAGCGTCAACCCGCCGGTGCTGGGCTTCTCGCCGCTGCTCGACGGCGACGCCAGTCCCAAGGACACCATCCGCAACCTCGACGAGGTGGGCGAGTGCGTGGTGCATATCAGCGGCGAGGGACTGGTCGAGGAGATGAACGCCACCAGCGCGGGGCTGGCGCGCGGCGAGGACGAGTTCACCCTGGCGGCGCTGGAGAAGGCCGAGATACCCGGTGTCTCGGTGCCGCGGGTGGCCTCGGCGCCGGTGGCCTTCGGCTGCCGGCTGCGCGAGATCATCCGCTTCGGCGACCAGCCGCTGGCCGGCAACCTGGTGCTGGCCGAGGTGGTGTCGATCCACGTCGATGACGCCCTCTGGGACGGCCGCCACGTCAGTACCGAGGGGCTCAGGCCGATCGGGCGCATGGCCGGCAACGACTACGCCCGCTGCACCGACCTCTTCGAGGTGGAGCGCCCCGCCTCGGGCAGCGCCATGAGCCGCCAGCAGCGCGGCGGCTGAAGCCCTTCCACGCGGCCCGGCTGACCGGCCCCCCCAGGGGGTCATAGTCAAGGGTCATGGTCAAGGTTCATCTTACAAGGCAATCGCACGTCGATAATGAGTCTCAAGCAACGAGCGATACCACCATGTGGGAGCTCAGTTTACTGAGCGATTGGCGCCGCCAGGCGCCCGGCGTATCGCGATGTATCGCGCAGCAAGCTGTGCTCCTGCGACATCACCGCTTCTTACGCATGGGCAGGGCTCCCATCAGGCCGAGTCGGTCGGCCAGATCGTGGAAGTTGTCGGCCACCAGGTCGAAGACCGGATCCACCGAGAGGTCGGGGGTGGCGTCGGGGCCGTGCTCCAGGGGGCGCTTGACGAAGGCGGTGCGAAAGCCCTCACGGTGGGCGGCCTGGAGGTCGTCCTGGTGGGCGGCGACCATCAGGATGCGTTCAGGCGGCTGGTCGAGCAGGCGGGCGGCCATCTGGTAGACCTCGGGGTCGCGCTTGTAGTGGCCGGCGAGCTCCGCCGAGAGCACGCAGTCCCAGGGCAGGCCGGCGCGCTTTGCCATGTTCACCAGCAGCGACATATTGCCGTTGGAGAGGGTGGCCAGCACGTAGCGCTCGCGCAGCCGGGCCAGGCCGGCCACGCTGTCCGGCCAGGGGTCCAGGCGGTGCCAGACCCGGTTGAACCTCTCGCGCTCGGCCTCGTCGAGGGCATCACTGATGCCGAACGCGTCCAGCAGGCGGTCCAGCGTCATGCGGTGCAGCGCATCGAGGCGCGTCCAGGGCAGCTCGCCGCGGCGCACCCGATCCATGGCCGGCGCGTAGCCGCCGCGCCAGGCATCGGCGAAGGCCGCCCAGTCCACCGCCAGGCCCAGGCGCTCGCCCAGCGCCTCGCCTTCGCGGATGACGCTGCTGCGCCAGTCCACCACGGTACCGAAGACATCGAAGGTCAGGGCCCTGACATCGGCCAGGGCGGCAGGCGGTTGTGGCATCATCTGCTCTTCAGGGCCTCTTCGAGCAGTTCCAGGCGGTCCTGTCCCCAGAAGGGCTCGCCCTCGAGCAGGTACCAGGGCGCCCCGAAGCAGCCATCGGCAAGCGCCGCCTGGCAGGCTTCGTCCAGGCGCCGCTGGCCCGCCTCGCTCTCGGCGTCCTCCAGCAGGGCCGTGCCGTCCAGCCCGCAGGCCTCGGCGATCTCGCGCAGGGTGCCGGGGTCGGCGATGTCCCGCTCTTCGACCCAGCAGGCCCGCATCAGTGCCAGCGACAGGTCGGCGATGTCATGCCCCTGGGCCTTGGCCGTCAGCGCCAGCCGCGCCGCCGGGCGGTCATCCGTCGGGAAGTGCGCCGGCTCCAGGTTGAGGGGAATGCCCAACCGCTGTGGCCAGCGCCTGAGCTCGGCCATGCGGTAGGCCTGGCGCTCGGGGGCGCGCTTGGCCAGCGGCATCCCGCCGGTCCTGGGGAAGATCGCCCCGAGGGTGATCGGCACGTAGTCGATGCGGGCCCCGTGGTGGGCGGCGATTTCGCCGAGGCGCGCGTGGCCCAGGTAGCTCCACGGCGAGACGTGGGTGTAGTAGTAACGGATCGTGGTCGGCATGGGCGCCCCTCAGCGGTAGGTGTCCGGGTACTGGTCGCGCAGCTGGTTCTTCTGCACCTTGCCCATGGTGTTGCGCGGCAGGCTGTCGGCGAAGAAGACCCGCTTGGGCTGCTTGTACTTGGCCAGCTGGCCCTGCAGGTGGTCGAGCACCCGCGCCTCGTCGAGGCTTGCCCCCGGCTCGGGCACCACCACGGCGGTGACACCCTCGCCCAGGTCGGGGTGGGGCAGGCCGATCACCGCGGACTCGTGGACGCCCTCGAGCTCATCGATCACCTGCTCGACCTCCTTGGGATAGACATTGTAGCCGCCGGAGATCACCAGGTCCTTGTCGCGGCCGACGATGTGCACGTAGCCGCGCTCGTCGACCATCGCCAGGTCGCCGGTGACGAAGAAGCCGTCCTCGAGGAGCTCCTCGCGGGTCTTGTCGGGCATCCGCCAGTAGCCGACGAAGACATTGGGCCCGCGGATCTCCAGCATGCCGATCTTGCCCTTCGGCATCGGCTCATGGGTCTCGCGGTCGGTGATGCGGTACTCCACGCCAGGCAGCGGCATGCCCACGGTGCCGGCGCGGCGCTCGCCGTCGTAGGGGTTGGAGAGGTTCATGTTGGTCTCGGTCATGCCGTAGCGCTCGAGGATGGCATGGCCGGTCTTCTGCTCGAACTCGCGGTGGGTCTCGGCGGTCAGCGGCGCCGAGCCGGAGACGAACAGGCGCATCTTGGCGGTGACCGCCGGGGTCAGGCGCGCGTCGGCCGTAAGCCGGGTGTAGAAGGTCGGCACGCCCATCAGCACCGTGCCGCGGGGCATCTCCTCGAAGATCACGTCGGCGTCGAACTTCGGCAGGAAGAGCATGCTGGAACCGGCCATCAGGGTGACGTTGCAGGCCACGAAGAGGCCGTGGGTGTGGAAGATCGGCAGGGCATGGATCAGCCGGTCTTCCTCGCTGAAGTGCCAGGCCTCGACCAGGGTGGCGGCATTGGAGCCCAGGTTGCGGTGGGTGAGCATGGCGCCCTTGGAACGCCCGGTGGTGCCCGAAGTGTAGAGGATCGCCGCCAGGTCGTTGTCGTCGCGCTCGACGATGTCGTCATGGGGCGTGGCCTTCTCGGCCGCCTCCATCAGGCTGCCGTCGGCCGCCGTACCCAGGGTGGCGACCTGCGGGCAGCCGGTGTCGGCAGCGATGCTGCGCGCATTCTCGGCATCCCCCGGCCGGCAGACGAACAGCGCCGGCTCGGCATCGGTGAGGAAGTAGTGGATCTCCTCCCCGGTGTAGCCGGTGTTGAGCGGCAGGTAGACCCCGCCCACGCGCAGGGTGGCCAGGTAGAGCAGGATTGCCTCGGGGCTCTTGTCGACCTGCACCGCCACCCGGTCGCCTGGCGTCACGCCCAGCTCGACCAGGGCGCCGGCCAGGCGCGCGGTGGTGGCCAGGGCCTCGGCGTGGCGGTAGCCGCGGCCCTGGCGGGTGGTGATGAAGTCGGCGTCGCCGCGCTCGCGCATGCGCCGGGCGAAGGTGGCGAAGAGGTTCTGGTTCATTGGGCGGTTTCTCCCTTGGCCAGCTTCCTGGCCTTGCGGACGAGGTCCTTGACCTCGCTCGACCGGGCCACGGTGGCGTTGGCGGTGTAGTTCTCGTGATTGCGCTCGATGTCGTCGAGCACGTAGAGGTAGTTGACCATCAGGCCGGCGGCCTGCTTGAGGCCCTTGGCCGAGACGTCGCCCAGCCAGTTGATGCGGTGCAGCTCGGCGCCGTTGCCCAGGTGGAAGCGGGCCACCGGGTTGAGCGGCAGGCCGCGGGCGTTCTTCTCGTCGACCAGGTAGCGGGCGGCCAGCGGCTTGACCACCGCCTTGAGGCGCTCGGCGCTTTCGGCGTCGCGGTGCCAGTCGGGGTCTTCCAACTCGGCGAGGCTCTTGCGCACTGCCTCAGGCAGGGCCTCGTCGTCGCGCCGTTCGGCCAGCCACTGGGCGAAGTCGGGCACTGGCGAGAGGGTGACGAAGTGCCTGAGCTGGGGCAGCGCCTGCTTGAGCTCCTGAACGACCTGCTTGATCAGGAAGTTACCGAAGGAGATGCCACGCAGGCCGGTCTGGCAGTTGCTGATGCCGAAGAAGGCGGCGGTGTCGGCGAGTTCGGGGTCTTCGATGCCGGTATCCTCGCCGGCCAGGATCGGCTGGATGCGGGCCGGCAGCCCCTTGTGCAGGGCCACCTCCACGAAGATCAGCGGGTCGTCACCGATCGCCGGGTGGAAGAAGGCGAAGCAGCGCCGGTCGCGGGCGTCCAGTCGGCGGCGCAGGTCGTCCCAGTCGCGGATCTCGTGCACTGCCTCGTAGCGGATGATCTTTTCCAGGATCGAGGCCGGGGTGTCCCAGTCGATGCGTTTGAGCATCAAAAAGCCGCGGTTGAACCAGGAGCCGAACAGGTGGGCGAAGTCGGCGTCGATGGCCGAGAGCTCGGGGTGCTCGCGTAGCAGGCCGAGCAGGTCCTCGCGCATGCGCACCAGCTCGACGGTGCCGCCGCTGGTCAGGTTGAGGCGGCGGATCAGCTCCTGGCGGCGCGGCTCGCAGGCCTCGAACAGCACTTCCAGGCTGGCGTTGTCGCGCTGCTCGGCATAACGCGCGTAGGCTGCGTCGATCTGTGCCGGCTCGGCGGCGAAGTCGCTGGCCAGCCGTTCGAAGAAGCGCAGTCGCTCGGCCGGCGCGAGGCGCTGGTACATGCCCAGGGCACGGCTGGCCAGGGCGATGCTCGAGGCCTCGCCGTCACTCTCCAGCAGGCGCTGGCAGGCCTCCACCAGGCGGCGGTGGTCCGGCGGCGTCCCGTCTCCCTGGCGGCGGCGCAGCAGCGCGTCGCGCTGGGTGATCGACTGAAACATCTCCTGCAGGAAGGTCATGTTCATGGCGGCGACTCCTTCAGCCCATGATCAGGTCGGGCAGCCACAAGGCGATACCCGGGAACAGGCACAGCAGCAGGATGCCCAGCACCATGCACAGCGCATAGGGCAGGCTGCCGAGCAGGATGTCCTTGAGGGCGATATCCGGGGCGATTCCCTTGATGATGAAAAGGTTGAGTCCTACTGGCGGGGTAATCAGGCCGATCTCCAGGTTGATGGTCAGTATCACGGCGAACCAGTAGGGATCGAAGTTCGCGGACAGGATGATCGGCATCAGGATCGGGGCGGTCATCACGATCACCGCCACCGGCGGCAGGAAGAAGCCGGCGACCAGCAGGAAGAGGTTGATCACCCCCATCAGCACCCAGCGGTTGACCTCCAGGTCGGCGATGGCGCCGGCCACGGTCTGGGTGATGAACAGCGAGGAGAGCGCATAGGCGAAGATCTCCGCGCAGGCGATGATCAGCATGATCATCACGCTCTCGCGCAGGGCGTCGCGGAAGATTACCTTGAGCGGTTTCACCTGCCACATGCGGTAGACGATGATGGCCAACGCCAGGCACAGGAAGGCGCCGGCACCCGCTGCCTCGGAGGGCGTGGCGACGCCGCCGTAGAGGGCGAAGAGGATGCCGGTAACCACCACCAGGAAGGGCAGCACGCGCACCAGGGCCTTCATGTTGCCCTCGACGTTCTCCTTCACCTGATTCGCTGCAGCGGTCAACGCGCTCGGGGTGTCATAGCCGCCGGCCAGCTTGCAGGCGATCAGCGTCCAGACCATGAACAGCACGGCCAGCATCAGCCCGGGGATGGCGCCGGCGATGAACAGGCGGCCGATGGAGGTCTCGGTGGAGATGCCATAGACGATCATGGTCACCGAGGGCGGGATCAGGATGCCCAGGGTGCCGCCCGCGGCGATGCAGCCCGCGGCCACGCCGTCGGGATAGCCGCGCTTGCGCATCTCGGGGATGCCGAGCTTGCCGATCGCCGCGCTGGTGGCCGGCGAGGAGCCCGAGAGGGCGGCGAAGATCGAGCAGGCGCCGATGTTGGAGATGGCCAGGCCCCCGGGCACCTTGCCGAGCCACAGGTCCAGCGAGCGGTAGAGGTCGCGGCCGGTGGGCGAGGAGGCAACGGCCGCCCCCATCAGGATGAACATGGGGATGGCGACGAAGCCGAAGGAAGCGAGGTTGCCGAAGAAGGTCTCGCCGAAGTAGGTCAGCTCGCTGATGCCCTGGTTGAGCACCAGTGCGGTCAGCGAGACGCCACCCAGGGCAAAGGCGATCGGGGTCCCGATGGCCATCAGCACGAACAGCGCCACGATGATGAAGATTCCGCTGGTTACCGGGTCCATTCAGGTCTCTCCGCGAAGGATTTCTGCGACATATTGCAGCGACAGCAGGCTGATGCCGACGGCCATGGGCAGCAGGGCGGGCCACAGCGGTGGGTTCCACACTGAGCCGGTGGTCCAGCCGCCATGCAGGGCCTCGAAGACATACAGCCAGGCGGAGTAGGCCAGCGCGATGCAGAAGGCCAGGCCGACCAGCGAGGCGACGAGATTCATCAACTTCCGGGCCAGGCCGCCCAGGGCGTCGGGCAGGACCGTCACTGCCACGTGGCCGCCAGTCAGCAGCACGTAGGGCGCGCCGAGCAACATGGCGCCGGTGATAGCGAAGATGGCGAACTCGGTCTGCCAGGTGGTGCTCTCGCCCAGCACGTAGCGCATGAAGATCATGTGGCAGACGACCAGCACGCCCCCCAGCAGCAGGGCGCCGGCGAGGACGGCGGTGGCGCACGAGATGCCGTCCATCAGGCGTATGTAGAGGCCGATCACGCCACGCCTCGGCGCGATCGTGCGGCGTTGTGTGTCCATCATGCGTGTTCCGGTATCGAGGAGAGGAGGGCTGCCCCCGTCGGGGCAGCCGTGGAAGGAAGGGCCGGGGGACCTGGCCGGCCCGTGGTCTCGTTCACTCGACGGCCAGGGCCGCGTCGATCAGTGCCTGCCCGTTGGGTACGTTCTCGGCGAAGGTCTTGTAGGAGCTCTGCTTGGCGATATCCAGCCAGGCCTGATAGTCCTCCGGCGACATCTGCACCACCTCGACGCCGTTCTCCTTGTAGACATCCACCAGCTTCTGGTCGAGCGCCGCGGCTTCCTGGGCGAAGAAGGCCTCGGCCTTCTCGCCGGCCGCGGTCAGGGCCTGCTGCTGCTCCTCGGTGAGCTCGTCCCAGCTCTGTTCGGAGATCAGGATCGGCTCGTACATGAACCACAGCGCGTTCTCGCCGGGGGCAGTCAGACAGCTGACCTGCTCGTAGATGCGGTAGGAGACGAAGGAGCCGGAAGAGGTGTTGGCCCCGTCGAGCACCCCGGTCTGCATCGCGGTGTAGATCTCCGATGAGGGCATCGACGTGATCGAGGCGCCGGCAGTCGCCAGCATCTCGTCGAAGGCCGGACCGGCGGCACGCATGGTCTGGCCTTTGACGGTGTCCGGTGAGGTGATGCAGCGCATGTCAGAGGCGAAGCCGCCGGCCAGCCAGGCATCGGCCAGCACGCGGGCACCGGCCTCATTGATGACCTTCTTGATCATGCCCATGAACTCGGAGTCGTTGAGGCGCTGCGCGCGCTCGTGGTTGCGCACCAGGCCCGGCATCAGGGTGGCCGAGAACTCCGGGTGGCGGCCGCTGGCATAGTCGAGCGGCAGGGAGGTCATGTCGAGGCGGCCCCTGACCAGCGCGCCCCACTGCTCCTTGGCCTTGAACAGCGACTGGCCGGGATAGACCTGGATCTTCAGGTCGACGTCGGCGGCCTCGACCTCCTTGGCTATCATCTGGACCATCTTGTCACGCACGTCACCCTGGCCGCCCGGGAACTGGTGGGAGGCGCGCAGCACGGTCTCGGCGCTGGCGGAGGAGGCGAAGGCGAGGGTCAGCGCGGCGGCGGCCACGGGTGTGAACTTGGCATTCATGGTTGGCATCTCCTGGGACTCTTGTTGTTGTGAAATGAGCCTGTGTAGTTGTTGTGAAGCATCCATCAGCTATGCTGATGTATACTTCAATAGCCCTCAGGGCATACCAGTGTCAATTGTCTGGAGTTAGACAAAAGTGGGGTAGGGGCCCGATGTGCCATCGTCGAGGCGCGCCAGACCGGCAGGGGGAGAATCCGTGAACATCAAGCGATCCAATGCCCAGCGACTCCGGGATGCCCTGGAGGATGACATCATCAACGGCCGCCGGGCGCCTGGCGAACGTCTCGATCCCGAGGCCCTGTGCCGGGAGTTCGATGTGTCCCGTACGCCGGTGCGGGAGGCCATCCAGCAGCTAGTGGCGAGTGGTCTCGTGACGGTGGTGCCGAAGAAGGGCACCTTCGTGTCCCGGGTGGGCCTGGATCAGCTGATCGAGATGTTCGAGGTGATGGCGGAGCTCGAGGGCATGTGTGGGCGCCTTGCCGCGCGGCGCATCTCCGAGCAGGAGCTCACCGCCCTGCGTGCGGCGATGGAGCGCTGCGAGGCGGCGGCCAGGGACGGCGACACCGACGAGTACTACTACGAGAACGAGGGCTTCCACCACGCCATCTATGTGGCCAGCCACAACGGCTTTCTGGCCGAGGAGGCGCGCCAGCTCAAGCAGCGCCTCAAGCCCTATCGCCGCCTGCAGCTGCAGGTCCGCCAGCGCATGGGGCGATCCCTGGATGAGCACCGCGAGATCCTCGCGGTCATCGAGGGCGGTGATGCCGCGTCGGCGGAGCGACTGATGCGCGACCACGTGCTGATTCAGGGTGAACGCTTCAGCGACTTCGTCGCCAGCGTGCGTCGTTTCGAGGCCTGCCAGGAAGTCACCGCCTGAGCCGCCCGGCCGGGCGGACGTCTTACGGCGTTTCGAGCGGGCCGGTCCCCGTCAGGTGAGCTCCAGCGGGACCTCGCCCGCCTCGAAGGCGAGCAGCCACTGCTTGCGGCCGATGCCGCCGGCATAGCCGGTCAATCCACCGTCGCTGCCGATCACCCGGTGGCAGGGCACCACGATGGCTAGCGGGTTGCGTCCATTGGCGGCGCCCACCGCTCGCTGGCCGCCCTTGCAGCGCAGCTGCTCGGCGATCTCGGCGTAGTTGCGGGTCTCGCCGAAGGGGATGGTGGCGAGTGCTGCCCAGACCCGCTGCTGGAAGTCGGTGCCCGTCGGCGAGAGCGGCAGGTCGAAGTCGTGGCGGGCGCCGGCGAAGTAGTCGGCCAGCTGCTCCCGGGCGCGCTCGGTCAGCGCGTTCGGCCGTGCGGCGGCGTCCGCCTTCTCCACGAACTCGATTCCGGTAATGCCGCGGGCACTGGCGTGGATGCGGATTAGGCCCAGGGCGTCGCGGCCGGGCGGGTGATAGTAATCCAGGTAACGGTCGGGAGAGATATCGCGGCTCATCGTCTGGTCTCCAGGGTAGCGGGTGGAAGCCCTGTCACGGGCAGGGCTCCCGGAACGACTTTACCCCTGAGTGTATCGCAATGCGCAGCGCTGTCAGCGGTCAGCGTGAGGCGGTCATGCTGCCGGCGAACACCAGCACCGCCGCCACCGGCAGCCGCCAGTCCGGGGCGGTGACCCCGGCCAGCACCAGGAACAGGGTGGCGAGCACCGGCACGGCATGGGCCAGGTTGCCCAGCCGCCCCGCCTGCGGGTCGCCCAGGGCGTGGTCCCAGGCGAGCATGGCGATGCCGTAGGGGCCCAGGCCCAGGGCCACGGTGGCCAGCAACGCCGGGGGCGAGGGCAGCTCGCTCATTCCCTCCAGCACCAGGCTGGCGACGCCGGTCATGACGCTGGCAACGAGCAGCAGGTGCGGCATGCGCTCGCCGAGCCGATAGCCCGGGACCTGGCAGGCCAGCGAGTAGAGCGCCCAGCACAGCGCCGCCGCCAGCGCCAGCAGGTAGCCACCCCAGGCGCCGGAGAACCCGCTCGCCAGGGCCTGGGGCGCGACCAGCAGGGCGGCCCCCGAGAACGCCAGCAGGGCGCCACTGAGCGTGGCCAGGGGCAAGCGCCCCTGCAAGAGCCAGCGGCTCGCCAGCAGGAAGAGCACCGGCCAGGTGTAGATGATCAGCGCGGCCTCGGTGGGGGGCGCCAGGGAAAAGCTGGCGGAGCAGGCGCCCACCGCCCCGGCCACCAGCATCGGCACCCCGACATGGACCACCACGCCATGGGCCCTGGAGAGCGTCGCGCCGCGGCGCTGGCGGCCGTGCGCCATGGGCAGGGTGCCCAGGGCCCCGGCCAGCAGCGCCAGGGCCGAGAGGCGCAGCGGCGGCAGCTCTCCCGCCTGGGCGACCAGCAGCGGCACCAGCGCCCAGAGCACCACCGCCAGCCCGGCGGCGCCGGTGCCATGCCAGGAGAAGCGCGTGAGTCGGGATGTCTGACTGTGCATGGTGATGAACTCCTTGCCCGATGGGTGACGAGGGCATGCTAGGCGGTCCACAATCATCACGATAACGATCATTGTTGATCTCATTCATCAAGATTGGTGATGTATCGATGCGTGCTCCGACCCTCGATCTTGGCCTGCTGCGTACCCTGGTGGCCGTCGCCGATACCGGCAGCGTCACCGCTGCCGCGCGGCGCCTGGCCTATACCCAGTCCACTGTCAGCATGCAGCTGCAGCGCCTCGAGAGCGCGCTGGGCGTCGCCCTGCACGAGCGGGAGGGCCGCCGCCTGCGCTTCACTGCCGAGGGAGATCGCCTGCTGGGCCATGCCCGTCGGCTGCTGGCGCTCAATGACGAGGCGCTGGCCGACATGCGGGCGCGGCGCGTCACCGGCGAGCTGAACCTGGGGATTCCCGAGGATTACGCCAGCCTGCTCACTTCGGTGTTCTCCTGGTTCCACCAGCTCTACCCCGAGGTGCGCCTGCAGGTGATCTGCGGCACCAGCGCCCACCTGATGGAGCGGGTGCGCGCGGATGAGCTGGACCTGGCGCTGGTCACCCGCCAGCGAAATTCCCCGGGCGGCGAGATGATCCGCCGCGAGCCACTGGCCTGGGCGGTGGGGCTGCAGCACCAGCCCCCACTGTCCGACCCGCTGCCTCTGGGGCTCTACTCGCCCGGTGCCGACCTCTTCCGCGAGGTGGCCGAGCAGGCGCTGGCCGCCGCCGGGCGTGACTGGCGGGTGGCCTACATGAGCCAGTCCATGGTTGGTCTCGGCCCTGTGGTGCAGGCGGGGCTGGCCATCGTGGTGGTGACCCGCAGCATGCTGACGCCGCAGCTGCGTGCCCTGGACGAGTCGAGCGGCCTGCCGCCACTACCCGCCGTGGAGCTAGCCCTGCACCGCGCCGCGCGGCGACCCACCGAGCCGGCCCGGCGCCTGGCCGAGCTGATCCGCGAGCAGCTCTCGCCGGCCGACCCCCTCGCCTGAGGCCGAGAAGAGGGTGACAGGTCGAAAGCCGCAATCCCGAGCGTTATACTCGGGTATTCATCCCCAGGCCGGGCCTCGGCCGTCGATCGGAGTCGCCATGTTTCCCGAGTTCACCCTGCGCTACGCCCGCCTGCCCGAGCACTTCTTCCTGCGCTTCGACCCCCTCCCGGTGAAGGCCCCGCGGCTGGTGGCCTTCAACCGGCCGCTGGCCGAGCAGCTGGGCTTCGACCTGGATGCCTTCGACGAGGCCCTTGATCAAGGGCAGGCCGCCGAGTGGTTCTCCGGCAACGCCGTACCGCAAGGCGCCGATCCGCTGGCCCAGGCCTATGCCGGCCACCAGTTCGGCCACTTCAACCCGCGCCTCGGCGACGGCCGCGCGGTGCTGCTTGGCGAGGTGGTCGACCGCGAGGGGCGGCTGCGCGATATCCAGCTCAAGGGCGCCGGGATGACCCCCTTCTCGCGCGGTGCCGACGGTCGTGCACCCCTGGGCCCGGTGCTGCGCGAGTACCTGGTCAGCGAGGCGATGCATGTGCTGGGGGTGCCCACCACCCGCGCCCTGGCCGCGGTAACCACCGGCGAGCGCGTGTTCCGGCGCGTGCCGGAGCCCGGTGCCGTGCTGACCCGCATCGCCTCCAGCCACCTGCGGGTGGGCACCTTCCAGTACTTCGCCGCCCGCGATGACCTGGAGGCCGTGCGCACCCTGGCCGACATGGCCATCGAGCGTCACTTTCCACAACTGCTGGGCCCTGAGCTCGCCGAGGGGGACGAGGCCGAGCGCTACCTGGGGTTGCTGGAGGCGGTGCAGGCGCGCCAGGCGGCGCTGGTGGCGAAGTGGATGGGGCTGGGCTTCATTCACGGGGTGATGAACACCGACAACTGCAGCATCGCCGGCGAGACCATCGACTACGGCCCCTGCGCCTTCATGGAGGCCTATGACCCGGCCACGGTGTTCAGCTCCATTGACGAGGGCGGCCGCTACGCCTATCGCAACCAGCCGTGGATCGCCCAGTGGAACCTGGCGCGCCTGGCCGAGACGCTGGTTCCGCTGATCGATGCCGACCAGCAGCAGGCCATCGACAAGGCCACCGCGGTGATCAAGGCCTTCGAGGGGCAGTATGAAACCGAGTGGCTGGCGGTAATGCGCGAGAAGCTGGGGCTGGAGAAGGCAGAGGAGGGCGACCGCGCCCTGGTTGATGCCTTCCTCGAGGCCCTGCAGGCCGGTCGCGCGGACTTCACCCTGGCCTTCCGCGGCCTGAGCGAGGCGGTCGAGGCAGACGCCCCCGTGCTGCTCGAGCGGTTCGAGAACGACGAGGGCCTGCGCGCCTGGCTACCCCGCTGGCGCGAGCGGCTGGCCCGTGAGGACGTCGGCAAGGAGGCGATCGCCACGCGGCTGCGCTCGGTCAACCCGTTCTATATCCCGCGCAATCACAAGGTGGAGGAGGCCCTGGCCGCCGCCGCCGAGGGCGACTTCGCGCCCTTCGAGACCCTGCGCGAGGTGCTGGCCGATCCCTTCACCGAGCAGCCCGGTCGCGAAGCGTTCGCTTGGCCGGCGCCGTCCAGCGCGGCCGTGTTCCGCACCTTCTGCGGGACCTGAGTCGGCATCCGTACATAAGCGGCACGTCTACCAGTCGGATCCGTTCATGAAGCCCAGATACATTTCAGTTTCCTGCATGCTGCAGTTCTATCCGGGGCTGGTATTCGATGAGCGGGTACTGAAAGGATCCATGCTGCATGCCGGCGGCCCGCGTCGGCGATCACTCCGTGGACGTGGCTCGAGCAGACTTCATGCAGTAGTTTCGTGGAGATGAGGACCTTTGGTGATTTGACAGTCTTGAAACGACGCACTCATATTGACATGGCGGAATAACAAAACTCACCAACACGCGAGAATATCATGAAAGGATTAAAAGCATCGCTCCTGCCTGCCGCCCTCATGGGGACCATGGTCATCGGCAGCGGGCTGGCTACGGCCGCCTACGCACAGGACCCCTACACGGTTGGTGTGGAGGCTTCCTTCCCGCCCTGGGCCTATGTGGAGGGGGGAGAATTCAAGGGCATCGCCATCGATGCCATGGAGGCGATCGCCGAGGAGATCGGCATCGAAATCGAGTTCCAGGACATGCCGTTCCCGTCGCTGATTCCGGCACTGGCGGCGGAGAAGATCGATATCCTTGCTACCGGCCTCACCGTCACCGAACAGCGTAGCAAAAATATCGATTTCACTATTCCCTGGTGGGAAACCAACGATGTGGTACTGGTGCCAGAAGGCTCCGATCTCAACGTCTTCACCGCCGTATGCTGCGGGGCCAGCATTGGCGTTCAGGGTGGTTCTTCCCAGCAGGCCTGGATGGAAGAGAACGTGGTGAATTCCAGCGATATCGACGTCGAGCTGGCCAAATACGACAATTACGTCACCGCGGTGGACGACATGGCCATCGGCCGTATCTCCTCGGTCATCGTCGATGATACCTCCGCCCAGGAGTACATCAATGCTGGTAAGCCGGTGAAGATGGCGGGCAAGATCTTTATCCGTGCGCCCCTGGCGCTGGCGGTATCCAAGGATGATCCCCAGGAGATCCTCGGCGACCTGAACCAGGGCATCCTGGCCATCTACGAGTCCGGCGAGTGGGGCGAGATCGTCGACGAGTACATTCCCGGTGTCACCGTCCCTCCGATCCCGGGACACATGCCGAATTTCGTCGACACCTACCAGAAGCCGGTGGCCGGTCTCCCCGAGCTAGGTAACGAATAAGTCGCTGAGACGTCGGGTGCCTTCCCGGCCGGGAAGGCGCCCGCCACGTTAGGGAAGTCGGCATGGATATCTACGACGTACTACTTCGCGATTTTCCCTTCCTGTTGAAGGGGCTGGGGGTGGCCATCGTGCTGTTGGCCGCCCTACTGACGATCGGCTTTGTGCTGGGCATGGCTATCTGCCTGGTGCAGCTCTATGGCCCTAAGACACGGCTAGTACAGTGGCCGCTGGTGCTCTACGAGCGGGTCTTCAGGGGCGTTCCGATCATCATCATGCTGTTCATCTTCTTCTATGGCATGTCGGGTGTTATCGACATCTCGGCCTTCGGTGCCGCGATACTGACCATGGGGCTTCGCTCGGCAGCTTACCAGTCGCAGATATTCCGCAGCGCCTTTCAGTCAGTGCCAGCCGGGCAGATGATGGCCTCCCGGGCTATGGGCATGTCCAAGATCAAGGCGATCCGCTACATCCTCTTTCCCCAGGCGGCGCGGCATGCCATCGGCCCCTGGACCAACGAGTTTTCCTCGGAGATCAAGGAGACCTCTCTGGCCTATGTCATCGGGGTGGTCGAGCTGACCCGCCAGGCGCATTACATTATCACCAGCACCCAGGGCAACGTGTTGACAGTGTTTGCCGTGGTGGCGCTGTTGTATTTCATCCTCAATCGGACAGGCAATAGCCTTTCCTGATTACTCATGTTGATCAGCCACCATTCCGCCAGCTTGTCCTATACTGAGGTTATATCCAGTAGAGGAGGTGACGTCATGGCACGCAACCCGATCCAGTTTCAGCCCG
>NZ_JARANW010000027.1:0-45978 GCF_029889825.1 Halomonas sp. 11-S5 | reverse complement strand
CAAGATCGTCGCCCCGGACCTCTATATCGCCGTGGGCATCAGCGGGGCCATCCAGCACCTGGCGGGCATGAAGGACTCCAAGGTGATCGTGGCGATCAACAAGGACGAGGAGGCGCCGATCTTCCAGGTGGCCGATTACGGCCTGGTGGCGGACCTCTTCGAGGCCCTGCCCGAGCTGGAAAGCAAGCTGTAAGGAAGATCGGGATCTTCCAGGTTGCGCCAGCGCGCGGGCCGGTCCCTTGGGGGCGGCCCGCGTCGTTCAGGGCGTCGATTAACGTCTTCTATACAAGGAATAACAGGAATCATTAGCAACAAGTGCCGTTCCCTGCCATCCTCGTAGGTGAACCGGGCCTACGGGGCCTATCCGACATCAACAAGGAGGAGTGATCATGGCGCATACCCTTCCTGATCTTCCCTATGCCTACGATGCCCTGGAACCGCATATCGATGCGTTGACCATGGAGATCCATCATTCCCGTCACCACCAGACCTATGTCAACAACCTCAATGCCGCCCTCGAAGGGACCGGCCTCGAGGACGTGCACGTGGAGGAGTTGATCGCCAACCTCGACCATGTGCCGGAGGGCAAGCGCCAGGCGGTGGTCAACAACGGCGGTGGCCATGCCAACCACTCGATGTTCTGGCAGATGATGTCGCCCGGCGGGGGAGGAGAGCCCCAGGGCGAGGTGGCCCGTGCCATCGAAGCGGAACTGGGCGGCTTAGATGCCTTCAAGGACGCCTTCACCAAGGCGGCACTGGGCCGCTTCGGCAGCGGCTGGGCCTGGCTCTCGGTGACCCCGGAGAAGTCGCTGGTGGTGGAGAACACCCTCAACCAGGACAGTCCCATCATGCACGGCAATACGCCGGTCCTGGGCCTGGATGTCTGGGAACACGCCTACTACCTGAAGTACCAGAACAAGCGCCCGGACTATGTGGCGGCCTTCTTCAACGTGATCAACTGGGAGGACGTCGAGCGTCGCTACCGCAATGCCACGGCCTGAGGCCGCGCCTTCCTTCCTCCAGACAAGCCGTGCCCTCAGGGGTGCGGCTTTTCTGTGCGTCGCGCCAGTGCAGACGATAACCATGTGTATTGATAATCGTTCGTATTGGTGGCATGGTGGGCGCTCTGCCCGGGACCACGACGGAGAGCCACGGTGAGGATCTTTCGCTTACAATTGCCATTCGGCATCGCCATCGGCGTGCTGGCCGCCGGCATGCTCCAGGCACAGCAGCCTGTGGTCGAGGAGGCGAGCCAGGCCCAGCACGCCCAGGCCGAGCTTCAGGCGCACCTCGACGCGGCCGACGACGAGAGTCGCAAGATGCTCCGCGAGCTGCGCCGGGTGGAGGCCGAGACCCGGCGCCTGGAGGCGCGCAGCGACGCCCTGGCGCCACGCCTCGAGCGCCGGGGCGAGCGCCTGGACCGCCGCGAGGCAGCGCTGGATACGCTGGCCGAGACCCGTGAAGTGCTGCCGGAAATCGAGCAGGCGCTGATCTCGCGCCTGCAGGCCTGGGTGGAGCGCGATCTGCCGTTCCTGAAGGATGAGCGCCTGGCCCGCGCCGCGGGTCTCGAGGCCGGCCTGGCCGATCCCGGCGCCTCGGCCGCGGAGCGCCTGGATCGACTCCTCGCCGCCTGGCGTACCGAGCTCGACTACGGCCGCGAGCTGGACGCCTGGCGCGGCACCCTGAACGAGGGGAGAGATGAGGGCGACGCCCGCCGTGAGGTGGACTTCCTGCGCCTGGGGCGGGTGGGTCTCTACTACCTGACCCCCGACGGGCGTGAGGGCGGCGTGTGGCGGGCCGATGCCGATCGCTGGGAACCACTGGATGAAGCCGGACGCATGGAGCTACGCCACGGCCTGCGCATCGTCCGCGACCAACGGGCACCGGAACTGCTGACCCTGCCGATCTCCCGGCCCCTCGAGCGGGCAGATACCACTGATGCGGAGGCGAGCTCATGAGCCATCCCTGGACGCGTGCCGCACGCCGTACCCTGGTGGGGCTGGTCATGGGCGGCCTGTTGATCGTCGGGCTGCCCGCCCAGTCTCAGGACGAGCCCCTGACCACTCTGCGCGCCGAGCGCGAGGCGGCCGAGGCCCGCGATGCGGCGCGGCTGGCCGCGTTGGTCGAGGATCGCGGCGCCCTGCAGGCGGCCCTCCAGCAGGCCCGCGAGGCCCACGACGAGGCTGAGGCGCGCTTCGCGGCCCTGTCGGAACAGCAGCAGGCCCAGCAGGTCCGCCGCGACGTGCTCGACGAACGCCAGGACGAGCAGGGTGAGGATATCAGGGCGGTGCTGGACACCCTGGCGCGTCACAGCGGCGAGCTGCGCGATGACCTGGCGGAGAGCTGGATCACGGTGAGCGGCGCGGCATTGCCGCCGCGCCTGGATGACGCCGAGGTACTCCGACCCGAGCACCTGGAGACCCTGGGCGATGCGCTGATAGCGCTGACCGCCGAGACCGGCCGGGTCGTCGCCTTCGACATGCCCGTGGCGGCGAGTGATGGCCGGCTCGCCACTCGCGAGGTGGTGCGCCTGGGTGATCTGGCCGCTTTCAGCGCGGGCGCACTGCTGGAGCGCGGCGCCGAGGAGGGCGTGCTCGCCACGGCGCCACGCACCCCGGGAGAGGTCAGCGAGCTGCTCGCCGACTTCCAGGCCGGGGAGGGCGAGCGGCTGGCGCTGGACCCTACCCGGGGCCAGGTCATCGAGGCCCTGGCTCAGCGGCCGAGCCTCACGGAGCGCTTCCAGCAGGGCGGCGCCGTGGGCTATGTGGTGGTGGGCCTGGGCGGCATCGGCCTGCTGATGGCGATGCTGCAGTATACCTACCTGCTCAGGGTGAGCGTGGCGACCCGCCGCCAGCGGCGCGACCTCAGCCGGCTACGCGAGGACAACCCGCTGGGCCGGGTGCTGCTGCGCTTCCGGGCGCTCGCCGACGATCCGGTGCCCGAGGCGCTGGAAGCGCGCCTCGACGAGGCGGTGCTGGCCGAGTTGCCGCGGCTCGAGCGCGGCCAGGCGCTGGTCAAACTGCTCGCCGCGGTGGCCCCGTTGCTGGGCCTGCTGGGCACCGTCACCGGGATGATCGTCACCTTCCAGGCGATCACGGTATTCGGCACCGGTGATCCCCAGCTGATGGCCGGCGGCATCAGCCAGGCGCTGGTCACCACCGTGTTGGGCCTGATCACCGCCGTGCCGCTGTTGTTCGCCCATACCGCCCTGGCGGGCCGTAGCCGTCACCTTGCCGGGGTGATGGAGGGCCAGGCCAGCGCGGCCCTGGCCGAACAGCTCGAGCATCGTCAGGTCGCCCCGAAAACTTCAGGGAGCGAGCGCCGTGCTGCCGCTCTGGCTTGAGCCCCTGGCGCGGCTGGTCGATGCCGGTGGGATCATCCTGGTGGGTATCGCCGGGGTGGCGGCACTGCTCTTCAGCTTGGCCCTGGAGCGGCTGCTGTTCTTTCGTATTACCTACCGCCGCGCGCGCCGCGCGCTGATCGCGCGCTGGGCGTCGCGCCCCGACCACCTGAGCTGGAGTGCCCGGACCCTGCGTGAGGCCTGGACCCGTGAACTGCTCGGCCGGCTGCGGCGTCCGTTGCCCTGGCTGAAGCTGCTGGTGGGGCTCTGCCCGCTGCTTGGTCTGCTGGGCACCGTCACCGGCATGATTGCCGTGTTCGACAGCCTGGCGCTGAGCGATACCGGCCAGGCCCGCGCCATGGCCGACGGCGTGGCGCGGGCCACCCTGCCGACCCTGGCCGGGATGGCGGTGGCAGTGGTGGGTCTGCTGTTCACCAGCCGACTGGAACAGCTCATCCGGCGCGAGGACCAGCGGCTGCATGACCGCCTGGCCCGCGCCGTGGAGGAATACCATGCGTAGACGCCGCGGCCTGACCGCCGAGGGAGGCGACGCCGGCGAGGTCAACCTGACCCCGATGCTGGACGTGGTCTTCATCATGCTGATCTTCTTCATCGTCACCACCAGCTTCATCAAGGAAAGCGGGGTAGAGATCGAGCGGCCCGAATCCAGCGCCGCCAGCCCTCAGCCCGACGCCCAGCTGATGGTGGCGATCACCTCGGGGGGCGCCGTCTGGGTGGACGGCCGGCCGGTGGATGCCCACCGCGTCGGCGAGGCGGTCGCCGCCCTGGTCAGTGGCGACGGCGGGGTGGTGATCCAGGCCGACCGCGAGGCCACCACCGGCCGGCTGATCGAGGTGATGGATCGTATCCGCGAGGCCGGTGTGGAGCAGATCGCGGTGGCTGCGACCCAGGGCACGCCATGATCCGGGTGCCCCTCTCGGCGCTGGCCGGCGTGTCCCTGGCGCTGCTGCTGTTCTGGCTGCTGGCGCTGCTGGTCGTGCCGCCGGAGCAGACGATTGAGCGGCCGGATGCTGCCGTGCCGCTGAAGCTGGCCTCGATGACGGAGGTCGTCGAACCCGCCGCGCCGGAAGCCGCGCCGGCCCCGGAAGAGGCGCCGTCTCCCTCCCTCGCCGAGGCCGAGTCCTTGCCTGAGCGACCCGACGCGATCCCCCTGTCTGAGCCTGATCCGCAGCCCGAACCGGAGCCGGAGCCGGAGCCGACCCCAGCGCCGGAGCCAGTGCCAGAATCGACTCCAGATCCGACTCCCGAACCGGCGCCAGTCCCAGAACCGGAGTCGATCCCTGATCCGGCACCAGCACCGCAGCCTGAGCCAGCATCTGCGGCGCCTTCCGAGCCCGTGGCCCTCGCCGCCGAGGAAAGCGCCGAGGAAAGCAAGCCCGCCGATGCTGCGCTGGAGGCTGTCTCCACCGCCGAGCCGGCCGGTCAGGGGAGTCAGGCCAGTGACGTGCCCGTGGAAGTGGGTGAGGCCATCCCGGTCAGCCGGGTGCCGCCAAACTACCCGCGGCGAGCCCTGCGACGAGGGCTGGAAGGCCATGTGGAGCTGGAATTCCTGATTCAGCCGGACGGTCGCGTTGACCCCTCGAGCATTCGGGTGCTGGAGGCTCGGCCGCGCAGGGCCTTCGAGGCGGCCGCCGAGTCGGCGGTGGCGGAGTGGCGTTTCGAGCCAGATGGCCGTCTGCGTCGGGCGCGGCAGCGGCTGGAGTTCCAGCTCAGATAGGCTGCGACAGGGAGCCCCCATGACCTGTCTTCGGGGTCACCACCGGCTGGCTGCTGATGGCGTCCTTGCCGGCACCGGGCGCCGGGTGCCTTATTGCCGCGGGCCAGTCGGGCCGGCTTGCAGCGCGAGCTCCGTCCACACTGGCGCGTGGTCGGAGGGCTTCTCCATGCCACGCAGGTCATAGTCGATGCCGGCGTCCGTCACCTTCTCGGCCAGCGGCGCGCTGACCAGGATATGGTCGATGCGCAGGCCGCGCCGGGGCTCGCGCTCGAAGCCGCGGGAGCGATAATCGAACCAGCTGAAGCGGTCGTCCGTCTCCGGGTAACGCACTCGATAGCTGTCGGTGAGTCCCCAGCCCTTGATGCCGGCGAGCCAGTCGCGCTCCACCGGCTGGAAGCTGGTCTTGCCCTCGCGCAGCCAGCGCTTGCGATTGGCCTCGCCGATGCCGATGTCGCGGTCCTCGGGGGAGATGTTGAAGTCGCCCATCACCGCCAGGCGCTCGTCGGGGCGGTGCTGCGTCTCCAGCAGGTGCTGAAGCTGAGTGTAGAAGGCACGCTTGTGGGGAAACTTCGCCGGGTGCTCGACGTTCTCGCCCTGGGGAAAGTAGCCGTTCCACACCGTCAGCGGGTCGCCATCCCCGCCACGCAGGCGCACCCCGATCATGCGCCGCTGGGCCGCCTCGCCGTCGTCGGGGAAGCCATGGAAGATCGCCTCCGGTTCGCCGCACTGGGCCGTGTCGACCATCAGCGCCACGCCGTAGTGGCCCTTCTGGCCGTGGTAGAAGACGCGATAGCCCAGCGCCTCCACCGCCGCCACGGGGAACTCGCTATCCTGGACCTTGGTTTCCTGCAGGCCGATCAGCGCCGGGCGATGCGCCTCGATCAGGGCGGCGAGCTGGTGCAGGCGGGCGCGGATGCCGTTGATGTTGAAAGAGACGAGACGCATCGTCAGTCGTCCTTCCACTCGGGGGTGTCGTTGCCCGATGTCTCGGGGTGGATGGCGATCGGCTGTCCCGATTCCTGGCGGGCCATCTTGCGGGCCGCCTGCAGCTTGCGCTGCTGGCGCTTCTTCTGGGTGAAGCGGGTCGTCGAGGTGACCTGGTCGGGATTCTCGTGGCGCCACTTCTTGAAATCCTTGCGCTTGCCGGTGCGGATCTGCACCTTGTCGGCGAGCGAGCGAGTCTTCTTCTGGCGTGTCATGATGCAACTCCTTGCATGAATGGATGCCATTCTACCAGTCGCGGCGGCCCTGCCGACAGCGACGAACCGGCGGTAGACGTCCGGGGGCGCCCTCGGCGCCGGAGACTGGTACAATGCCGGTTTGCGTCATGCACCCCATCCACCGATACGGATAAGACAGCACAGCCTATGAGCGAGTCGGAACAGACCACAGCACCGGCCCAGAACCGCAAGCCCAAGCGTCGTCGGCGCAAGCCGCGCCGTCGCCAGTCGAACTGGGATCTGCGCCAGTTCCAGGTCCCCGTCGTGGCGGGCAAGTGGCGCTTCCATGACTTCGACTTGCCGCTACCGTTGATGCGGGCCATCCATGCCCTGGACTTCGAATACTGCACGCCCATCCAGGCCGAGGCCCTGGCCCAGACCCTGCTGGGCGGTGACGTGGTCGGCAAGGCCCAGACCGGCACCGGCAAGACGGCCGCCTTCCTGATCTCGATCCTGGCCTACTTCCTCGAAGAGGAGGTTCCCAACGGCCAGAAGCCGGGCGCACCGCGGGCGCTGATCGTGGCCCCGACCCGCGAGCTGGCGCTGCAGATCGAGAAGGACGCCAAGGCCCTGGCGCGCTTCACGGATCTCAAGGTCGCAAGCGTCGTGGGCGGCATGGACTACCAGAAGCAGCGCGAGGCGCTGGGGGGCAAGCTCGACATCCTGGTCGCCACGCCCGGACGGCTGCTGGACTTCCATGAGAAGCGCGACGTCGACCTCACCCAGGTGGAAGTGCTGGTGCTGGACGAGGCAGACCGCATGCTCTCCATGGGCTTCATTCCCGACGTCAAGCGCATCATCCGCCACACGCCGAACAAGGAGCAGCGCCAGACCTTCCTGTTCTCGGCCACCTTCAGCCAGGACATCCTCAACCTGGCCAGCCAGTGGACCCATGAGCCGGCCCATGTGGAGATCGAGGTCACCGTCGACAACGCCGCCGATATCGACCAGCGCGTCTATATGGTCGGCGACGAGGACAAGCAGCGCCTGCTGGTCAACCTGCTCAAGCAGGAGAGCTTCGACCGCGTCATGGTATTCGGCAATCGTCGTGACCTGGTGCGCAAGCTCGACGACCTGCTCGAGAAGGCCGGTATCAGCGCCGCCATGCTCTCCGGCGACGTGCCCCAGAACCAGCGCATCGAGACCCTCGAGAAGTTCCGCGAGGGCCAGATCCAGGTGCTGGTCGCCACCGACGTGGCGGGGCGCGGCATCCACATCGAGGATGTCAGCCACGTGATCAACTACACCCTGCCGGAAGACCCCGAGGACTACGTGCACCGCATCGGACGCACCGGCCGCGCCGGCGCCAAGGGGGTATCGATCAGCTTCGTGGGCGAGGAGGACGCCTTCTCGCTGCCCGAGATCGAGCGCTACATCAACGACAAGCTGCCCTGCGAGCACCCGCCGGAAGGCCTGCTCTGACGGCCCATGCTTGAAGAGGCGCTGAAGGCCGAGATCCAGGACGCCTATCGGCGGGTGCTCGAGGGCCTCGAGCTCACGCCGCGCTACGGTCAGCGGCTGATGATCGCCGAGATCGCCCGCACCCTGGCGGGCATCGAGGCCGACGAGGCCGGCCGGCGCGTCAGCGACGAGCACGTTTGCGTGCTCGAGGCCGGCACCGGCACCGGCAAGACCCTGGCCTACCTGCTGGCCGCGCTGCCGGTGGCCAAGGCCCGCGGCAAGCGGCTGGTCATCGCCACCGCCACCGTGGCCCTGCAGGAGCAGGTGCTCCATCAGGACCTGCCGGCGCTCAAGGCCCACAGCGGACTCGACTTCGACTATGCCCTGGCCAAGGGGCGCGGGCGCTATGTCTGCGTGGCGCGTCTCGACCAGGCGCTGGACGGCGGGGAGGAGAACGCCACCCTGTCGCTCTTCGAGCAGTCTCTGGCCAGCGGCGGCGACGACTTCCAGGCGCTGGTCAAGGACCTGGGCGAGGCCTACGGCAACGGCCGCTGGGAGGGCGATCGCGACAGCTGGCCCGAGGCCATCGAGGACAGCCACTGGCGCCGCCTCACCGTGGACCACCGTCAGTGCACCAACCGCCGCTGCGGCCACTTCGGGGCCTGCGCCTTTTTCCGGGCTCGCCGCCATCTCGAGAGTGCCGATGTCATCGTCGCCAACCACGACCTGGTGCTGGCCGACCTGGCGCTGGGCGGCGGGGTGGTGCTGCCGGCCCCGGGCGACTGCATCCACGTCTTCGACGAGGGGCATCACCTGCCCGACAAGGCCCTCCAGCATTTCACCTACCGTTTCGCGGTGGGCGGGGCGCTGCGCTGGCTGAAGACCCTGAAGAGCTCGCTCAGCGAGCTCAACCAGGCGCTGGCCGTCCAGCCGACCCTGGCGCGGCTGCTGGCGGGGCTCCCGGAGGCGATCAACGCCCTGGAGCCCCGGCTCGGCGAGACCTTCGCCCTCGGCCACCAGCTGGCCGGCCGCCCCCAGGGGTTGGCCGACGGCGAGGAGAGCCGGCACCACCGTCTGGAGATGGGCCGAGCCCCCGAGGCGCTGCGCGAGCAGGCGGGTGGCCTGGTGGTGGTCTTCGCCGAGCTCTCCCGCACTCTGGAGAGCATGGCCGACATCCTGCGCGAGAGCCTCGACCCGGACAAGCACACCGGACTGCCGCGCGAGCAGGCCGAGGCCTGGCTGCCGCTGGTGGCGCTGCTCCACGGGCGTGCCCTGGAGGCCCATGCGCTGTGGCTGGCCTTTGCCGAGACCGATCCCGACGGCGAGCCCCCGCGCGCGCGCTGGCTGACCCTGGAGCGCTTCCATGGCGAGCCCGAGCTGAGCTTCTCGGCGAGCCCGGTCTCTGCCGCCCACACCCTCGCCAAGTCTCTGTGGGGAAGTACCTTCGGGGCGGTGATCACCTCGGCGACGCTCACCGCGCTGGGTCGCTTCGAGCGATTGCAGGAACGCGCGGGGCTGGCCAACCGCTATCGCTATCAGCGCCTGCCCAGTCCCTTCGACTACTCGCGGGCGGTGCTCAGCGTGCCCCGTGAAGCGGTTGATCCCGCCGACCGCGAGGGGCACGAGCGGGCCATCGTCGACTTCGTGGAAGCGCTCGGTGAGCAGGAGGCAGTGCTGATGCTGTTCTCGTCACGGGCCCAGCTGCGCGGTGTCGAAAAGGCGCTCTCCCGGGGCCGCCGCGAGCGGGTGCTGGCCCAGGACCGCCTGCCCAAGCGCGAGTTGATCAGCCGCCACCGGGCGCGGGTGGATGCGGGGGAGGGCAGCATCATCTTCGGCCTGGCGAGCTTTGCCGAGGGGATCGACCTGCCCGGTGACTACCTCACCCATGTGGTGATCACCCGGCTGCCCTTCTCGGTGCCGGATGATCCGGTCGGGGCGACGCTGGCGGAGTGGATCGAGAGCCGCGGCGGCAATGCCTTCATGCGCATCAGCGTGCCGGATGCCTCGATCAAGCTGGTGCAGGCCTGTGGCCGGCTGATCCGCAAGGAGGCCGACCATGGGCGCATCACCCTGCTCGATCGCCGGGTGCTGACCCGCCGCTACGGGCGGGCGCTGCTCGATGCCCTGCCGCCCTTCGTGCGCGAGATCGACGGGGTACGTGAGGTCTAGGGGTCAGGTGGCCTGGCGTCGCTCGGCCAGCACCGGCGCGAGCTTCTCGTTCATGCGCTTGAAGGATTCGATCGTGGTGTCCCAGTCGATGCAGGCATCGGTGATGGAGACGCCGTACTTGAGCTGGCTGAGATCCTCGGTCAGCTTCTGGTTGCCCCAGCCGATATTGGACTCGACCATCAGGCCGATGATCGAGTAGTTGCCGTCGAGGATCTGGTTGGTGACGTTCTCCAGCACCAGCGGCTGCAGGGCCGCATCCTTGTTGGAGTTGGCATGCGAGCAGTCGATCATGATGTTGGGCGTGATCCCGGCCTTCTTGAGTTCCTGCTCGGCCAGCGCCACGCTGACGCTGTCGTAGTTGGGCTTGCCGTTGCCGCCGCGCAGCACCACATGCCCGTAGGCGTTGCCGCGCGTGCGGATGATCGCCACCTGGCCGGCCTGGTCGATGCCCAGGAAGTTGTGGGGGTGGGAGACGGACTGCAGGGCATTGACCGCGACGTCCAGGCTGCCATCGGTGCCGTTCTTGAAGCCCACCGGGCAGGAGAGCCCCGAGGACATCTCGCGGTGGGTCTGGGACTCGGTGGTGCGCGCACCGATGGCCGACCAGCTGATGCAGTCCTGGATGTACTGGGGCGAGATGGGGTCCAGCGCCTCGGTGGCCAGCGGCAGGCCCATCTCGGCGAGCTCGACCAGCAGCTTGCGGGCGATGTGCAGGCCCTCCTCGATCTCGAAGGAGCCGTTGAGGTGGGGGTCGTTGATCAGGCCCTTCCAGCCCACCGTGGTGCGGGGCTTCTCGAAGTAGACGCGCATCACGATGTAGAGGCTGTCCCTGACATCGTCGGCCAGCTGGCGCAGGCGGCGGGCGTAGTCTAGGGCGGCATCCACGTCATGGATGGAGCAGGGGCCCACCACCATCAGCAGGCGAGGGTCACGGCCGTCCAGGATGGCCTGGATCGTCTCGCGTCCCTCGATCACCGTGTGTTCGGCGGCCTCGGTGAGGGGGATCTCCCGCTTCAGGGCCTCGGGCGTGATCAGGACGTCCTGGGCGAGAACGTTGAGGTTATTGACCTGCTGCTCTGACATTGTGCTTCCTGTGTCGTGTCTGCGCTGATGGCGATGTCCAGTGGCGTCTACTATCGCGCGCGGGGCCAGCAAATTCAATCGCCATGCGAACCCGTCCGGGCGCGGCCGGTCCCATCGACGGCAGCAGGGCAAGGCAACCGGCTTGATGGACGTTCAAGAAACAGGAACACTTGTACCTCTCGTGATTCATGACCCTGACCATTCAGCGGCTCCAAGGCCCAGGTTGACACTATGCTAGTAATGCCAGACCGTTCGCGACCCGCCGTTGGGTCGCTATCCGCACCTCTCTGTTCGGGGAGGGCCTGAATGGGCACCCGGGAAACCGACCAGCAGCTCGTCGAGCGCGCCCAGAAGGGGGACACCCGCGCCTTCGACCTGCTGGTGAAAAAGTACCAGCACAAGATCATCGGCCTGATCGGTCGCTACGTGCATGACCACGCCGAGGTGCAGGATGTGGCGCAGGAGGCCTTCATCAAGGCCTACCGGGCATTGGGCAAGTTCCGCGCCGAGAGCGCCTTCTACACCTGGATGTACCGCATCGCCATCAATACCGCGAAGAACTACCTGGTCTCCAAGGGGCGGCGTCCGCCGGGCAGCGACCTGGACATCGTCGATGCCGAGATCGTCGACCACAGCGGACGACTGGCCGATACCGAGACCCCCGAGGCCGCGCTGGCCCGCGACCAGCTCGAGGCGGCCATCTTCGAGGCGATCGAGGGCTTGCCCGATGACCTGCGGACCGCGATCACCCTGCGTGAGCTCGACGGCCTCTCCTACGAGGACATCGCCGCTATCATGCAGTGTCCCGTGGGTACCGTCCGCTCGCGGATCTTCCGGGCCCGGGAGGCGGTGGACCAGCATATCCGCCCGCTCGTCACCACCTCCCGCAACCAGGAGACGGTGGTCGAATGAGGCGAAACTGCAAGCTTTTTGACGATTTGCTGAACTGTCCGCCATCCGCGACGTCATATGCGGTGACCGGCCTGCCACTAGCAGGCAACTACATGCCGACGCGGTCAGGGCGACACGCGCCGATGTCGGGATCAACAGGCTGTCAAAGGACCCGGACCGGGTCGCCTTGTCGAGTGTGAGGGTGTGAAGAATGAGTCAGAACGCACGGGAATCGCTTTCTGCCCTGATGGACAACGAAGGGGATGAGCTGGAGCTTCGTCGAGTGCTTACGTCACTGGACGACGCCCCGGATGCGGCCGAGACCTGGCGCCGCTACCATCTGATGCGCAGCCTGATGCGGCGCGAACCGGGGGTCGATGTCGCTACCGATCTTTCGGCGGGCATCATGGCGCGTCTTCAGGACGAGCCGGTGCCCCGGGTCGATGCCGGCGAGGCGTCCGGGCGTCCCATTACGCTGGCGCGTGGCGCCGGCATCGCGGCCGCGGTGTCGCTGATGGTCATCAGCGGCGTGCAGTTCTACAACGGCAGCCTCGATGCGGGTCAGACCCCCACCGAAGTGGCTTCCCAGGGCCAGCCGGTGGGCGAGCAGCAGGCGAGTCCTGCCGCTTTCGGCGGGTCGGGGCTGGCCGCCTCTGGCGTCGATAGCCGTTCCTCGCTGCCGGGTCTGCCGCTCTTCCAGACCCCCTCCGGGGATTCCCGGGGCGTGATGACGGTGGGGGCGGACTTCGATTCGCCGTTGTTCCTCTCCCCGCGGCAGTCTGCCCGGGGTGACCAGCAACAGGCACAACTGCTGCAGTCCTATCTGGACCGCCATGCCGAGGGCGCGGCCTACCGCAGTGGAGATACCTGGATGCCGCTGCTGCGCGCGTCCGGTAGCGAGTCCCTGGGGCAGCACTGATGCGTCAGGGTCGTCCGACCCGTCTGCTCGGCGCGATGCTGGTCGCGGCCCTGCTGAGCCTCTCGTCAGGCGCCGTGGCTCAGTCCGACGCCGATCCGGCCCCGGCCGAGCGGTTCGACTGCCGCTCCCTGGCGGAGCGTGAGCCACCCGAGACCGCCCAGGAGTGGCTGGAGCGCAGCCTCTGGTCCAACCACTGCTACGATTTCCAGGCACGGGCGGTACGCATCGGCGGCGACGGGGTCCGTTCCCTGGCGCTTTCCCATGATGTCGTGGAAGGCGTCGAGCGCGAGGTGGCGCGGTTTCTGGACGGCCCCCCGGTGGTCTTCGAGCGGCGCGGGCGCATCGGTCGCTTGAGCTGGGCCGAGGGTAACGCCCCGGTGCCGGCCTCACCGTCGGGCATCGCCGAACACCTCGATGGCCTCTATCGCCTCCAGCTGAGCGGTGAGGAGCGTCTTGCCAATCGCACCACCCTCCGCCTCGACATCGAACCCCTGGATGGCATGCGCTACGGCCACCGTTTCTGGCTCGACACCGCCACGGGGCTGCCGCTCAAGCACATCCTGCTGGACGAGCATGGACGCGTGGTGGAGACCTTCCAGATCACCGAGCTGCGTCAGCCCCAGCTGCACCAGGGGGAGATCGAGCTCGACCGACGCCGTGCCCGCCCGCAGGATCCCTGGCACCCCGCCTGGCTGCCCACGGGCTTCATCCCCCAGCCGGTGGAGTCCCGCAGTTCCCGTCATGACGATGACATCGGCCACCGGGTCTTCAGTGACGGCCTCGCCACCCTCAGCCTGTTCGTGGAACCCGTGGAGGGGGCGGACCAGCTGATCCCGGGCATGCATCGCCTCGGCGTCTCCTACGCGGCCGTCCGCCAACGCAAACTCGGCGGTCGGACCCGCCAGGTCGTGGCGATGGGGGAGCTGCCACCCGGTGTCCTGCTGCGTGTGGCCGATTCGGTGGAGTGGCAGGACGGCGCTGAGGGCGATATGCCCTGAACCTTTTGACACCCAGGCGGTATGTAAGGACACATCCTTTTTTCCTATCCCTTGTCGAGCAGGAGCCTTTCATGAAGCGCATGACACGACACCTTTCCCTTTGGATGCTGCTCGCCACGGCCCTGCTGGTGTGGCAAACGGCCGTGGCCCGGGACCTGCCGGACTTCACCGAACTGGTCGATCAGGCCGCGCCCGGGGTGGTGAACATCTCCACCTCGCGGATGGTGGAGCGCACGGCGTCGCCCTTGCACAACTTCGGCGATCAGGAGATCCCCGAGATCCTGCGTCGCTTCTTCGGTGATCGCTTCGACGACCGTGTCCCGATGCCGCCCGGCGGGGGGCCGGAGCGCCGTGAGGAGCGCCAGTCGCTGGGGTCGGGCTTCATCATCGACGAGGCCGGCTACATCATGACCAATGCCCATGTGGTGGAGGGCGCCGACGAGATCCTGGTGCGGCTCAACGACCGGCGCGAGCTCCAGGCCGAGCTGATCGGGGCCGATGCCAAGACCGATGTCGCCTTGCTCAAGGTGGACGCCGAGGGCCTGCCGACCCTCACCCTGGGCGACTCCGATGATCTGCGGGTGGGGGAGTGGGTCGCCGCGATCGGCTCGCCCTTCGGTTTCGACCACTCGGTGACGGCCGGCATCGTCAGTGCCATCGATCGCACCCTGCCCCGCGATGCCTACGTACCCTTCATCCAGACCGACGTGGCGATCAATCCGGGCAACTCCGGCGGTCCGCTGTTCAACCTGGATGGCGAGGTAGTCGGCATCAACTCGCAGATCTTCACCCGCAGCGGCGGCTTCATGGGGCTCTCCTTCGCGATCCCCATCAACGTGGCGCTGGACGTGGCCGACCAGCTGCGTGACGGCGGTCGCGTCAATCGTGGTTGGCTGGGGGTGATGATCCAGCCGGTGTCCCGTGACCTGGCCGAGTCCTTCGGCATGGACAACCCTGAGGGCGCGCTGATCGCCGACCTCGACCCCGAGGGGCCGGCCGCCCGCGGCGGGCTCCAGGCCGGTGATGTCATCCTCGAGGTGAACGGCGAGGCGGTGGAGAGTGCCAGCACCCTGCCGCGGCTGATCGGACGGGTCAGCCCGGGCGGCGAGGTAGCACTGACGCTGCTGCGCGACGGTAAGCGTCGCGAGGAGACCATCACCGTGGGCGATTGGCCCGACAGCGAGGTTAGTGCGGCGAATGGCCAGGGCGAAGAGCCGGCGTCGGCACGGCTGGGCATCGCCGTGCAGCCGCTGGAGGAGGCCGAGCGGCGTGATCTCGGCATCGAGGGCGGCGCCCGGGTGCGCGAGGTGGACCCGCGTGGCGCCGCCGCGCAGGCGGGCATCCGTGCCGGCGACATCCTGGTCAGCATCGACCAACGCGTGGTGGAGGACCCCGACCAGCTTGCCGAACTGGTTGCCGAGCTGCCCGATGATCGGGCGATCCCGGTGCGTCTCTACCGCGACGGCCGTTCGCTGTTCGTGGCGCTGCGACTCTCCCACGGCTGATCTCGCTGTCCCACCAAGCGACAGTGATCGCGCGACCCGACGGCAGCCGCCGTCGGGTCGCTGTATCTGGCCGGCGCATCCCGCTACAATGGCGCCCAATCCGATCAGAGCCCGCCAGCCGACCGCAACGCGATCCATCCTGTCGGCCGTGGCCCGACACCCACAAGGCAGAATCGACTCGATGTCCCAAGATGCAACCTCCGACCCCCTCAAGCACATCCGCAACTTCTCGATCATCGCGCACATCGACCACGGCAAGTCGACCCTGGCCGATCGCCTGATCCAGACCTGCGGTGGGCTGACCGAGCGTGAGCTCAAGGAGCAGGTGCTCGACTCCATGGACCTCGAGCGCGAGCGTGGCATCACCATCAAAGCGCAGTCGGTAACGCTGGACTACCATGCCCAGGACGGTAACACCTACCAGCTGAACTTCATCGACACCCCGGGGCACGTGGATTTCTCCTACGAGGTCTCGCGGTCGTTGTATGCCTGTGAAGGCGCGCTACTGGTGGTTGATGCCGGTCAGGGCGTCGAGGCACAGTCGGTGGCCAACTGCTATACCGCCATCGAGCAGGGTCTCGAGGTGCTGCCGGTGCTCAACAAGATGGACCTGCCCCAGGCCGACCCGGACAAGGTCTCCCACGAGATCGAGGAGATCATCGGCCTGGATGCCACCGACGCCTGTCAGGTCTCGGCCAAGAGCGGGCTGGGCATCGATGCGCTGCTCGAGCGCCTGGTGCGCGACATCCCGCCCCCCAAGGGCGACCCCAAGGCGCCCCTCCAGGCGCTGATCATCGATTCCTGGTTCGACAACTACCTGGGCGTGGTCTCGCTGGTGCGGATCTTCGATGGCACCTTGAAGAAGGGCGAGAAGATCCGCATCAAGTCCACCGGCGGCGACTGGCAGGTCAACGAAGTGGGGATCTTCACCCCGCTGCGCCGTGAGACCGGCATCCTGCGCGCCGGTGAAGTGGGGTTCATCGTGGCCGGGATCAAGGAGATCCATGGCGCCCCGGTGGGGGATACCATCACTCACACCAAGACCCCGGACGTCGCGCGCCTGCCTGGCTTCCAGAAGGTCAAGCCGCAGGTCTACGCCGGGATGTTCCCGGTCAGTGCCGATGACTACGAGGACTTCCGCGACGCCCTCGAGAAGCTGGCGCTCAATGATGCCTCGCTGGGCTATGAGCCGGAGAACTCCGACGCCCTGGGCTTCGGCTTCCGGGTCGGCTTTCTCGGTACCCTGCACATGGAGATCGTCCAGGAGCGCCTCGAGCGCGAATATGACCTGGATCTGCTCACCACGGCGCCCACCGTGGTCTACGAGCTGGCCATGAAGAACGGCGCGGTCAGCTACGTCGCCAACCCCTCCAAGCTACCGGACATGGCCGACGTGGAGGAGATGCGCGAGCCCATCGTGCGCGCCAGCATCCTGGTGCCCCAGGAGTTCGTCGGCAATGTCATCACCGAGTGCGAGCAGCGCCGCGGCACCCAGCTCGACATGCAGTTCCTCGGCAGCCAGATCCAGCTCACCTACGAGCTGCCGATGAGCGAGGTGGTGATGGACTTCTTCGATCGCCTGAAGTCCATCTCCAAGGGCTATGCGTCGCTCGAGTACAACTTCGAGCGCTTCCAGGCGGCCCTACTGGTGCGCCTGGACGTGCTGATCAACGGTGACCGGGTCGATGCCCTGGCGGTGATCATCCATCGCGACCATGCCCACAGTCGCGGCCGCCTGTTGGTCGAGAAGATGAAGGAACTGATCCCGCGGCAGATGTTCGACGTGGCGATCCAGGCGGCCATCGGCGGCCAGGTGGTGGCACGTTCCACCGTCAAGGCGCTACGCAAGAACGTCACTGCCAAGTGCTACGGCGGCGATGTCAGCCGCAAGAAGAAGCTGCTCGAGAAGCAGAAAGCAGGCAAGAAACGCATGAAGCAGGTCGGGCGGGTGGAAATTCCCCAGGACGCCTTCCTTGCTGTGCTCAGGGTCAACGACTAGGGACGGATAACCGCATGGACTTCTCTTTGATGCTGGTGGTGGCGGTGGCCGTCACCGGAATGATCTGGCTGATCGATCTGCTCTGGTGGCGTCCTGCCCGCCGACAGCGGCTGGGCACGGCCGAGGCCGGCACCACCGAGGGACTCGGCGAACGGGCCCGCGAGAAGGCGCTCAAGGAGCCCTGGCCGGTGGACTACGCCCGCTCCTTCTTCCCGGTGCTGCTGGTGGTACTGATACTGCGCAGCTTCGTGGTCGAACCCTTCCAGATCCCGTCCGGCTCGATGCGCCCGACGCTTGAAGTCGGTGACTTCATCCTGGTCAACAAGTTCACCTACGGCCTGCGGCTGCCGGTGGTCAACACCCGCTTTCTTGAAATTGGTGAGCCGGAGCGGGGCGACGTCATGGTGTTCCGTTTCCCCGACGAGCCTTCCGTCAACTTCATCAAGCGGGTGGTGGGCCTGCCGGGCGACCGGATCCGCTATGCGGACAAGCAGCTGTTCGTCAACGGCGAGGCGGTGCCCAAGCGGCTGCTCGAGGCCGGCCCCCTCAAGGCGCCCACCGAGCTGCTGCTGGCCGAGCAGATGGGCGGACAGGAGCACCGCATCTACAATAATCCTCGGGCCCCCGGCCCCCAGGTGCGCGAGCTGGTGGTGCCGCAGGGGCACTACTTCGCGATGGGCGACAACCGTGACCACTCCAACGACAGCCGCTACTGGGGCTTCGTGCCGGAGGAGAACATCGTCGGCCAGGCCTTCGCCGTCTGGATGCACTGGGACGGCGGACTGCCGAGCTTCACCAGCGTGCGCCGTATCCAGTAGGGCAGCACCTGCCGCTCCTTGGGCCTGGCGGCTTGCGTACGTCGCCAGATCCAGACACACCCCCACGTTCGCCATCAATTATGCAGGAGCTCCGTGAGCAACTCCCTCAACGCCTTCAGCCGCCGCATTGGCCATGACTTCGCCGACCCCGGTCTGCTCGAGTTGGCCATGACCCATCGCAGCTATGGCGGCCAGAACAACGAACGCCTCGAGTTTCTCGGTGATTCCATCGTTAACTTCATCATCGCCGAGGTGCTCTTCCAGCGCTTTCCCCAGGCCCGGGAAGGGCAGCTGTCGCGCCTGCGCGCGCGCCTGGTCAAGGGCCCGACGTTGGCCGAGCTGGCCCGGGAGATGGCCTTCGGCGACTGCCTGCGGCTGGGCTCCGGCGAGATGAAGAGCGGCGGCCATCGCCGTGAATCGATTCTCGCCGATGCCGTCGAGGCGGTGCTCGGCGCGATCTACCTGGACGCCGGCATGCAAGTCGCCCGGGCCCGGGTGCTCTCCTGGTATGCCGAGCGGCTCGAAGCCATCAGCCTCGACGATACCCAGAAGGATCCCAAGACCCGCCTGCAGGAGTTCCTGCAGTCGCGTCAGGTGCCCCTGCCGCGCTACGAGGTGACCTCGGTGGAGGGCGAGGCCCATGCCCAGACCTTCACCGTCGAGTGTCAGGTTGAGGTGCTCGAGGAGCACACCCTAGGCGTCGGCGCGAGTCGGCGCCATGCCGAGCAGCAGGCTGCCGCCCAGGCGCTATCGCGCCTTGAGCCGGTCAAATCCAACAGCACGGGGGGCCGCCCATGACCACCACCTGCGGTTTCGTGGCCATCGTCGGCCGTCCCAATGTCGGCAAGTCGACGCTGATGAACCGGATCCTCGGCCAGAAGGTCTCGATCACCTCACGGCGTCCTCAGACCACCCGCCACCAGGTGATGGGCATCAAGACCGAGGGCGAGGCCCAGTTCATCTACGTCGACACCCCCGGCATCCATATCATGGCCAAGGATCGCAACAAGGCGATCAACCGCTTCATGAACCAGGCCGCCGTCCAGGCCCTGCGCGACGTGAACTGCGTGGTCTTCATCATCGACCGCACCCGCTGGAGCGACGAGGACCAGGTGGTGCTGCAGCGCCTCGAGCACGTCGAGGCACCGGTGGTCCTGGCCGTCAACAAGGTCGACCGCCTGCAGGACAAGGCCAGCCTGCTGCCCTGGCTGGAGCAGGTCGGCGCGCGCCGCGACTTCGCCGCCATCGTGCCGATCTCTGCCAAGCACGGCACCAACGTGCCCGAGCTCGAGGGCGAGGTCGCCAAGCACCTGCCCGAGAGCGTGCACTACTTCCCCGAGGACCAGATCACCGACAAGAGCCAGCGCTTCCTGGCCGCTGAGCTGGTGCGCGAGAAGGTGATGCGCCAGCTCGGCGACGAGCTGCCCTACCAGATGACCGTGGAGATCGAGGAGTTCCGCGACGAGGGGCGGGTGGTGCACATCAGCGCGCTGATCCTCGTCGAACGGGCCGGGCAGAAGAAGATCCTGATCGGCGAGAACGGCGAGCGCATCAAGAACATCGGCCGCGAGGCGCGCCTGGACATGGAGCGGGTGCTGGGCGCCAAGGTGATGCTCAACCTCTGGGTCAAGGTCAAGCGCGGCTGGTCCGACGACGAGCGGGCGCTGAAGAGCCTGGGCTACGACCTGGACTGATTGGTAAGCGCCAGGCTACAAGCGTCGAGCCGCCAAGGAAGGAGTCGCAAGGAGCGGCGAACGCCTTGCGACTTGGATCTTACCCTTCGCTTGGCCGCTTGGCCGCTTGGCCGCTTGGCCGCTTGGCTGCTTGTCCGAAGGATCGATCATGCAACCCCAACCAGCTTTCCTGCTCCACAAGCGCCCCTACCGCGAGACCAGCGCCCTGGTGGAGCTGCTGACCCTGCACCACGGGCGTGTCAGGGCCGTGGCCCAGGGCGTCCAGCGCCCCGGGTCGCGCTCCCGCGGGCGGCTGCAGCCCTTCGCCCCGCTGCACATCACCTGGGTCGGCGAGGGCGAGCTCAAGCGCCTGCGCTTGATGGAGGGACACGGCAGCGCGGCCCTGCTGGCCGGCGAGGGGCTGCTCTGTGGGCTCTATGCCAACGAACTGCTGACCCGGGTGCTGCCGGTGGAGCTACCCGTCGCCGAGGTCTTCGCCTTCTACACCGCCATGCTCGAGGCGCTGCCACGGCCCGAGGGACGCGCCGGCGTGCTGCGTCGGCTCGAGGTGGCGGTGCTCGAGGTGCTGGATGCCTGGCCGCGCTTCACCGATCCCGAGGGGGGTGAGCTCGATCCCCAGCGTCGCTATGTCCTCGATCCGGCCTCACGGGCCTTCGTGGCCGGCGAGGCCGGCATCGACGGGCGCACCCTGCGCTTGCTGGCCCGTGGTGACTGGTCCCAACCCGGGCTGGCCGGCCCCGCCAAGGCGGTCACCCGGGCGGCGCTGGCCCCGCTGCTCGGCAGCCGTCCGCTGCGCTCCCGCGAGCTGATGCGCCAGCTTGCCCAGCGTCGCCGTGCCGGGCTTCGCCCGGAGCTGTAAGCCATAAGCTTGAAGCTCTAAGAGTCGTGCTTCATCCGTCGCTGGTAAAACGCCCGCATCGCGGGCATGGGTTTGAGGTAACGCCTAGTCTCAGGTGTTGGTGGCAACATGCTGGCTTCCAGCTTCCAGCTTCCAGCTTCCAGCTTCCAGCTTCCAGCTTATCGCTTTACCCTTGACTCCTTGCCACTTGCCGCTTGCCGCTTGGCCGCTTGGCCGCTTGGCCGCTTGGCCGCTTGGCCGCTTGGCGCTTACCCTTCTTCCTTGATTCCTTGACCCTCGTCCCCTGGAGATCTTCCATGCATCCCCCCCGTATCCTGCTCGGCGTCAACATCGACCATATCGCTACCCTGCGCCAGGCCCGTGGCACCCGCTACCCGGATCCGATCCAGGCGGCGCTGCTCGCCGAGGAGGCCGGCGCCGACGGCATCACCGTGCATCTGCGCGAAGACCGTCGCCACATCCAGGAGCGCGACGTGCGCCTGCTGGTTGATGTGCTCAATACCCGCATGAACCTGGAAATGGCGGTCACCGAGGCGATGCTGTGCCTGGCGGAGGAATTGCGCCCGGCCCATGTCTGCCTGGTGCCCGAGAAGCGCGAGGAGCTGACCACCGAGGGCGGGCTCGACGTGGCGGGGAACTTCGAGGCCGTCGGCGCGGCCTGTCGGCGCCTGGCGGCGGCGGGGTGCGAGGTGTCGCTGTTCATCGATCCCGAGCCTGCCCAGATCGAGGCGGCGGCCAGGGCCGGCGCGCCGGTGATCGAGCTGCATACCGGTGCCTACGCCGAGGTCACGGGCGAGGCCGCCCGTCGCGAGCATGCCCGGCTCGCCGCCGCCGCCGAGATGGCCCACGAACTGGGACTCACCGTGAACGCCGGCCACGGCCTCAACTACCACAACGTCGAGGCGATCGCCGCGCTGCCCGGCCTCCACGAGCTCAACATCGGTCATGCGATCATTGCCCGGGCACTCTTCGTCGGCCTCAAGGAAGCCGTGGCCGAGATGAAGCGGCTGGCCATCGCCGGCCAGGAGGCGGGTCTCGTGGCCTCGCTCGAGGCGCACGACCACGATCATGACGCGGCGGCGGACTGCTGCCGATGATCATCGGGATCGGCACCGACATCGCCCGGGTGGCCCGCTTCGAGCGGGCCATGGAGCGACACGGCGAGCGCTTCGCGTTGCGCCTGCTCGGCGAGCGGGAACACGAACGGTTGCGTGGCCATGTCCTGCCCGCGGCCTTCCTGGCCAAGCGATTCGCCGCCAAGGAGGCCTTCGTCAAGGCGCTGGGCACCGGCCTGCGCCGCGGCATGCGCTGGACCGAGATCCAGGTGGTCAACGATGCGCTGGGGCGCCCGTCACTGGTGCTCTCCGGCAAGGCCCATGAGCTGGCCGAGGCGGCCGGCGTCAGATCGCTTCACCTGTCGCTCTCCGACGAGGAGGCCCTGGCGATGGCCTTTGTGGTGCTCGAGGGCTGAGCCGCCTGCCAGGCGCGCAGCTCGCCCATGGCGGCATAGAGGTCGGGCAGTAGCGGCACCACGGCGCACAGGCCCCGCGAGCGCAGGCGGGTCTCCAGGGTCTCGGCCAGCAGCCCCAGGCGTGGCGTGCCGCAATAGCGACAGGCGCCATTGAGAGCATGCAGGGCGTCGAGCAGGGCCACCTCGTCGTCGCGCTCGACGGCGTCACGGATGGCCTGCTTGCTGCGCGCCAGGGAGTCGGCCAGCTTGTCCAGCAGTTCCCGGGCGAGGGGCTCGCGTCCGCCGGCCAGGCGGGCGCCCAGTTCCAGGTCGACCACCGCCAGCTCCTGGTCCTCCTCTCCCTTCCCCGGGCTCGGGGCGTCACCGCGCGCCGACGGCTCGCTCTCTGCAGCCCGCGGCGGCAGCACGATGCCCAGGTGCTCCTCCAGCAGCTGAGCGAGGCGTTGCGGCTGCAGCGGCTTGATCAGCACATCGTCGAGTCCGCTCTCGCGCAGCCCCCGGTGCTGTTCACCCTGTACATGGGCGGTGACGGCGATGATCGGCACCCGCCGCCAGGCGCCGCCGAGCCGCCTCAGTGCCCGGGTCGTCTCCACGCCGTCCATGCCCGCCATGCGGATGTCCATCAACACCAGGTCGAAGTCCCGGTCATGCGCCAGCGCCAGGGCTTCCTCCCCGCTCGCCGCCTGGGTGACCGTGAGCCCGGGCCCGGCCAGCAGCTCGCTCAGCAGCAGCCGGTTGGACTCGGTGTCATCGACGACCAGCAGCCGGACCGGCGACGCGGCCTGCCGGCGCTGCGTGGGGGCCGGTAGGGCCCGAGGGGGGCCCGCCAGATGGCGGACCACCGCATCGGCCAGGGCCGAGCGGGCGACCGGCTTGCCCAGGACCTCGCCGCCATGCGGCAGGGGCAGGGCCGGCAGGTCGGGGGGACTGACGTTGACCAACAGCAGGGCGGGGCAGCCCAGTCCGTCCAGCCGGCGCCGCCATCCCGAGAGACGCGCCTCATCGAGGTCCTCGCTGCTCAGCCCCGCCACGACCAGCGAGGCGGCAGGCTCGCTCCCGGCGCTCGCCTGGGTGGTGACGCGGGCGCCCCAGCGGCTCATCAGGTGCTGCAGGGCGCGACGCGTAGGCGGGTGGGGCTCCTCGAGCACGATGACTTCCCCGGCCAGGCAGAGCTCCGGGGCGCGCTCGGTCTGCGTGCTGCCCGACAGCGGCAGGGTGAAGGCGAAGGTCGAGCCCGTGCCGGGCACGCTCTCGGCGTCGATCTCCCCGCCCATCTGCTCGACCAGCTGCCGGCAGATGGCCAGCCCCAGGCCGGTGCCGCCGAACTCCCGAGGATGGCTGATGTCGGCCTGGTGGAAGGCCTGGAACAGGCGTCGGCGAGCCTCGTCGGTCAGGCCCATGCCGGTGTCGCTGACGCTGACCCGCAGGATCACCTGGCTGGCCTCGGCCTGTTCCAGCATGACCCGCACGATCACCTCGCCCCGGTCGGTGAACTTGAGGGCGTTGTTGACCAGGTTGGTGAGCACCTGGCGGACCCGCAGCGGGTCGCCCTTGAGGTCGGCCGGCACGTCGTCGTAGACCAGGCCGAGCAGCTGCAGGCCCTTCTGCTGGGCCAACGGGGCCTGCAGGCCCAGCACCTCGTCGACCAGGCCGACCATGTCCAGCGCTAGCATCTCGAGCTCCACCCGGCCGGCCTCCAGCTTGGAGAAATCCAGCACATCGTTGACCAGCATCAGTAGGTTGTCGCAGGCCCGTTGCACGTGGTCCAGCCATTCGCGCTGGCGCGGTTCCAGCCGCGAACGCCCCAGCAGCCGACAGAAACCGACGATGCCGTTGAGGGGGGTGCGGATCTCGTGGCTCATGTTGGCCAGGAACTCCGACTTGACGCGGTTGGCCTCCAGGGCCCGGCGGTGGGCCAGGTCCAGCTCGATGTTCTGGACCTCGATGGTCTCCATGGACTCCTGGAGCTCGTCGGTGGCCTGCTCGATCTGGGCCTGCATCTCCTCGCGCGCCGTCTCCAGGTGGGCGGCCAGGTCATTGACGCGCTGGGCCAGCCCGGCCAGTTCCGGTGTCGGGGGGATGGCCAGCCGCTCCGGCACCACGCCGAGGGCCAGGCGATCCAGGGCGCGACCGGCGTCCTCCAGCGGCTGACTCAGCCGTCGCGTGGTGGCATGGGCCGCCAGGAACAGCAGCAGGCCGGCGAGCATCAGCGCCAGGCTGGCGCTGGCCAGGTGGCGGTAGAAGCTCAGCAGCAGGGGAGTGGTGTCGATATCCAGCGCCAGCCAGGTCGGCGTCGGTGCGCCGGGCAAGGGGACCTGCAGCAGCCAACGATGATCGCGGTCCAGCAGGTGTGAGGCGTCGAACTCGGGCGGCGCCGGTGGGTCGCGAAACCGGCCGCGCTCCAGCAGAGACTCACCCTGGTCATTCAGGAGGCTCAGCGCCTGGACATGGGGCAGCGCCAGCAGGCCGTCGGTCAGGCGTGACAGCGCCCGCTCGTCCTCCCGCGCCAGGGCATCGTCCAGGGCCGGCGCGACCAGCTCGGCGCCCCGTGTCAGCTCATCGCGCAGCGTCGCGTGGCGCTGGCGATCCTCGAGTGCCAGGGCCGCGCCGACGAGCAGGGCCAGCAGCAGCAGGGGGAGGCCGAGGATCATCAGCATCAGTCGGGTCTTGAGGGACATCGGCGGCTCGTCGGGCGGTGAATCGGCGTCCAGTATGCCACAGGGCGGGCAGATGCCTGTCCAGTGTGCAGCCGCAGGGATATAATGCCGAAACGGCGTTTCCATCAGGAAGGTTACATGCATTTCTCCACTCTCGAGGAGACCGTCGGCCACACGCCGCTGGTCCGCCTCAAACGCATCACCGCCGGGCGCGGCAATACCCTGCTGGCCAAGCTGGAGGGCAACAATCCCGCCGGGTCGGTCAAGGACCGGCCGGCCCTCTCCATGCTCCAGCAGGCCGAGGCACGCGGCGAGATCTCGCCCGGCGACACCCTGGTCGAGGCGACCTCCGGCAACACCGGGATCGCCCTGGCCATGGCGGCCGCCCTCATGGGCTATCGCATGGTGCTGATCATGCCGGAGAGTGCCTCCGCCGAGCGCAAGCAGGCCATGGCCGCCTACGGTGCCGAGCTGATCGAGGTGAGCAAGGCAGGGGGCATGGAGGAGGCCCGTGACCTGGCCGAGGCGATGATCGCCCGCGGCGAGGGCAAGCCGCTGAACCAGTTCGCCAACCCGGACAACCCCCTGGCGCACTACCGCACCACCGGCCCGGAACTCTGGGAGCAGACTGGTGGCACCATCACTCACTTCATCAGCTCCATGGGCACCACCGGCACCATCATGGGCGTGTCGCGCTACCTCAAGGAGCGCAACCCCGAGGTGCAGATTATCGGCCTGCAGCCCGAGGATGGCGCCAGCATCGCCGGCATCCGCCGCTGGCCGCCGGCGTACCTGCCGAGCATCTTCGACGCCAGCCGCGTCGACCGGGTGCTGGACATCGGCCAGCAGGAGGCCGAGGAGCATATGCGTCGCCTGGCCCGGGAGGAGGGCATCCTGTCCGGCGTGTCGTCCGGCGGGGCGCTCGCCGGGGCGCTGCGTGTCGCCTCCGAGGTCGAGAACGCGGTGATCGTCTTCATCGTCTGCGACCGCGGCGACCGCTACCTCTCTACCGGCCTGTTCGCCCCGGAGCGCTGAGAATGGCCATGCTGGGCAAGCGTCGTCCTACGCGCGCGCCGTTGGGCGTCTCGGGGTTGCAGAGGCGCCAGGGAGAGCGCCGGGAGGCTTCCGCCGCCGGGGAGCAGGATGCCCTGGAGATCCGGGGGTTGGCCCATGACGGGCGCGGGGTGGCACGCACCGCCCGGGGCAAGATGGTGTTCGTCGAGGGCGCGCTCCCGGGCGAGCGCGTGAGGGTCGCCGTTCATCGCACCCGCCAGCGCTTCGACGAGGCCCATGTGCGGGAGCTGCTGGTGGCCTCGGCGGAGCGCGTCGCGCCGCCCTGTCCCCACTTTGGACGCTGCGGCGGCTGCGACCTGCAGCACCTCGCCCTGCCGGCGCAGCGCCGCCACAAGCAGGCGGTACTCGAGGAACTGCTGGAGCGCCAGGGCATCGCCCTGGCCGCGTCGCCCGAGCTGCTCGCCGGCGCGGGCGAGGGCTATCGCCGGCGCGCCCGCCTGGGCGTCAAGGTGGACGCCGACGGCGGCGTCCACCTGGGCTTTCGCGCGCGCCATAGCCACCGCCTGGTCGACATCGATGCCTGCACCGTGCTGGTGCCGACCCTGGACGCCCTGCTGGTGCCGCTGCACCAGCTGCTGGCAGACCTCGAGGCCCCGCGCCAGGTGGGGCACCTCGAGCTGCTCGCGAGCGACCAGGCGGTGGTGGTGGTCGTGCGCCAGCTGCGTGACCACCCCGGGGACGCCCGGCGCTGGCAGGCCTTCGCCACGGCGCATGGCGTCCACCTGGCGCGCTGGCTGGGTCGCGAGGCGCCCGAGTTCGATTGGCTGACGCCCCCGCCGGCGCTTAGCTGCGGGGTGCCGGGGCCTGACGGGGAGCTCTCCCTGGGCATCGCCCCCGGGGACTTCCTGCAGGCCAATGGCGAGGTCAATGGCCTGATGGTGACGACGGCCCTGTCCTGGCTGGCGCCGCTGGCCGCCGGCGAGCGGGTGCTGGACCTGTTCGCCGGCGTGGGCAACTTCAGCCTGCCGCTGGCCGCCGCCGGTGCCCGGGTGACGGCGGCAGAGGGCAACCCAGCGATGGTCGCACGGCTCGGCGACAATGCCTGCGCCATTTCACCAGGGCGGGGCTTGGACATCGCGGCGCGCCAGGCGGATCTCGCCGCGCTGCCGGCCGTGCGCGCCTTGCTCCAGGAGGCCGCTCCCGAGGTGGTGGTGCTGGACCCGCCCCGGGAAGGGGCCGCGGCGGTGAGCCGTGCACTGGTGGAACAACCGGTGCCGCGCCTGCTCTACATCTCCTGTGACCCGGCCACCCTGGCCCGGGATGCGGCACACCTCGTGCATGGTGGCTATCGGATCGTGCGTGCGGCCGTGGCCGACATGTTCGTGCACACCTCACACCTGGAATCCATGCTGCTGTTCGAGTATCCCGGCTCGGCGCAGCAGGCCCAAGGAGCGTCAAGCAATGGTTAAAGTGCGTGAAGAGCAGCCGCTGACCCGGGACGGGCGGGTCGCTATCGACCAGTGGCTCACACGCCTGCAGGACGACGTCAAGCTGCGCGACGTCGACGAGATGCGCCGTGCCTGCGAGCTGGCCCAGCAGCTGGAACTGGCGTCCGACCGCCCCCACAAGGCCTGGCTCAAGGATGGCTCGAGTTTTCGCATGGGCCTGGAGATGGCCGACATCCTGGTCGAGCTCAAGCTCGACCAGCCGGCGCTGGAGGCCGCGGTGCTCTATCGCGCCGTCCGCGAGAGGCTGATCGGCCTCGAGGAGGTCGACAAGCGCTTCGGCCACGAAGTCGCCGGCCTCATCGATGGCGTGTTGCAGATGGCCGCCATCAGCACCTTCCAGGCACCCAGCCAGGGCTTGAGCCAGCATGACCAGCAGGACAACCTGCGCAAGATGCTGGTCAACCTGATCGACGACGTCCGCGTCGCCCTGATCAAGATCGCCGAGCGCACCTGCGCCCTGCGCCAGGTGCGCGATGCCCCGCGCGAGAAGCGCCTGCAGGTGGCCCGTGAGGTCTTCGACATCTATGCGCCCCTGGCTCACCGCCTGGGCATCGGCCATCTCAAGTGGGAGCTCGAGGACCTCTCCTTTCGCTACCTGCACGAGGCGGAATACAAGGCCATCGCCCGCCAGCTCGCCGAGAAGCGCCTGGACCGTGACCGTTACATCAGCGAGGTGGTGGAGACCCTCAAGTCGCTGATGTCGGCCCAGGGGATCGGCCGCTACCAGGTCGACGGGCGCGCCAAGCACATCTACTCGATCTGGCGCAAGATGAAGCGCAAGCGCATCGACTTCTCCCAGGTCCATGACATCCGGGCGGTGCGCATCCTGGTGCCCGAGGTGACCGACTGCTACACGGTGCTGGGCATCGTCCATTCGCGCTGGCATCACGTACCCAACGAATTCGACGACTACATCGCCAACCCCAAGAAGAACGGCTACCAGTCGCTGCACACCGCGGTGCTCGGCCCCGAGAACAAGGTGCTCGAGATCCAGATCCGCACCTTCGCCATGCACGAGGAGGCCGAGCTCGGGGTCTGTGCCCACTGGCGCTACAAGGGGCACGACACCAACGCGCGCAGCGCCAGCTACGAGGAGAAGATCGCCTGGCTGCGCCAGGTGCTGGAATGGCACGAGGAAGTGGGCGACTTCGGTGACCTGCGCGAGGGGTTGACCAGCGACGTGGCCCCGGACCGCATCTACGTCTTCACCCCGGACGGCCACGTGATCGACCTGCCCCGGGTCGCCACGCCGATCGACTTCGCCTATCGGGTGCATACCGAGGTGGGCCACCGCTGCCGGGGGGCCAAGGTCAACGGCCGCATCGTGCCGCTCACCTACCGGCTCAAGACCGGCCAGCAGGTGGAGATCCTCACGGCCAGCAAGGGCGGACCGAGCCGCGACTGGCTCAACCCCAACCTGGGCTATGTGCGTACCTCCCGGGCACGGGCCAAGATCCAGGCCTGGTTCAAGCTGCAGGCCCGCGACCGCAACCTCGAGGAAGGCCGGGCGCTGTTCGAGCGCGAGATGAAGCGTCTCGACGTCGAGGACATGGACCTGACCACCCTGGCCAACAAGGTCAACTACCCCACCCCGGACGACATGTATGCGGCCCTGGGCGCGGGCGACCTGCGCATCGGCCAGGTGCTGCACCAGGCGCAGCAGCTGTTCGGCGAGAGCGATGACCAGGAACGGCTCGACCGCCTGCTGGCCAAGCCCCGCAAGGCCCCGGGCAAGGGCAGCGGCGGCGACATCACCGTGCTCGGGGTGGGCAACCTCAAGACCAGCATGGCCAACTGCTGCCATCCGGTGCCCGGTGACGCCATCGTCGGCTTCATCACCCAGGGGCGCGGCGTCACCGTGCACCGCCAGGACTGCCCCAATATCCTGCAGCTGCGCCTGGACGAACCCCAGCGCATCATCGAGGTGGAATGGGGCGAGCGGGCCCGCACCCAGTACCCGGTGGACATCGAGATCCAGGCCTGGGACCGCTCGGGCCTGCTGCGCGATGTCACCGGCGTGCTCAGCCATGACCGCGTCAACGTGCTCTCGGTGAACACCCTCACCGATACCGAGGACGGCATCGCGCGCATGTCGATCACCGTCGAGGTCGACGGCCTGGAAACCCTGGGCCGCCTCTTCTCGCGTATCCAGCAGCTACCCAACGTCATCGAGGTGCGACGGCTGCGTAGCGGGGGGGGGCAAGGCAAGTCCGGCAAGCGCAGGAGGAGAACGACATGAGCCTGCCCCGCTATGACCTCGACGACCTGCTCACGCTGATGGCCGTGCTGCGCGACCCCGAGCAGGGCTGCCCCTGGGACGTGAAGCAGGACTGGGACTCCATCGTGCCCCATACCCTGGAGGAGGCCTACGAGGTCGCCGATGCCATCGAGCGGCGGGCCTGGGACGAACTGCCCGGCGAGCTCGGTGACCTGCTCTTCCAGGTGGTCTACTACAGCCAGTTCGGCACCGAGGCGGGTCGCTTCGACTTCCATGAGGTGGTGCATGTCCTCACCGCCAAGATGCTGCGCCGCCATCCCCACGTCTTCCCCGATGGCACCCTCGCCTCGCGCCGCGAGGGGGTGAGTGCGGCCGAGGTCCAGACCCGGCAGGTGCATTCGCGCTGGGAGTCGCTGAAGGCCGAGGAGCGCGCTGAGCGGGCGCGGGCCGAGGCGCATTCGGTGCTCGACGACGTCCCCCGCACCCTACCGGCCCTCTCCCGGGCGTCCAAGCTCTCCAAGCGCGCCGCCCGGGTCGGCTTCGACTGGCCCGATGCCAGCGGCGTGCTGGCCAAGATCCGCGAGGAACTCGACGAGGTGGAAGAGGCCCTGGCAGAGGGGGTTCGGGCGCATGCCGCCGAGGAGGTGGGCGACCTGCTGTTCGCGGTGACCAACCTGGCGCGCACGCTCAAGGCCGATCCCGAGCAGTGCCTGCGCGCCACCAATGCCAAGTTCGAGCGGCGCTTTCGCCACGTGGAGGCGGCCCTGGCCGCCGCCGAGGTGCCGCTGCAGGAGGCCGGCCTGGCGGCCATGGAGCGGCACTGGCAGGCCGCCAAGCACCTCGACACCCCCGTTCAGGAACCGTCGCAAGAAGGAGAGTCCCGGCCATGAGCCATGACCTGCACGAATCGCTGCGTGACAATGTCCGTATCCTGGGTGACAGCCTGGGCCGCACCATCGCCGATGACCTGGGTCCGGGCTTCGTCGACCGCATCGAGACCATCCGCAGCTTCGCCAAGCGCGGCCGCCAGGGCGAGGACGGCAGCCAGCGCGCGCTGATCGAGTACCTGCGCAAGCTGCCCGACCGTGACCTGCTGCCGGTGACCCGGGCCTTCAACCAGTTCCTCAACCTGGCCAACATCGCCGAGCAGCACTATCGGGCGCGCTTCCGCCGGGTCGAGGACTACAAGCCCGGTTCCCAGCCGGTGCTCTCCGAGCTGCTCGAGCGGGCACGGAGCGCCGGCCACTCGCCGCGCAAGCTGGTGGAGACCCTCTCAGGCATGCGCGTCGAGCTGGTGCTGACCGCGCACCCCACCGAGGTCATCCGCCGCACCTTGATCCAGAAATACGACGCCATCGACGACTGCCTCACGGCCATCGAGTCCTCCGCGGACTATCCGGAGCGCGGGGCGCGTGCCCAGGGCCGCCTGGAGGAGCTGATCAGCCAGGCCTGGCACACCGACGAGATCCGCCACGAGCGACCGACCCCGGTGGACGAGGCCAAGTGGGGCTTCGCGGTGATCGAGAACTCCCTGTGGCAGGCGGTGCCCGACTTCCACCGCGACCTGGATAACCTGCTGCTGGAGACCGCCGGCGAGCGCCTGCCGCTGGATGCCGCGCCGATCCGCTTCGCCTCCTGGATGGGCGGTGACCGCGACGGCAACCCCAACGTCACCGCGAAGGTGACCCGGGAGGTGTTGCTGCTGGGCCGCTGGATGGCGGCGGACCTCTACCTGCGCGACCTGGAGCAGCTCAAGGCCGAGCTCTCGATGTGGAAGGCCAACAGCGCGCTCAAGGCCGAGGTGGGGGAGGTGGCCGAGCCCTACCGCGAGCTGATCAAGCGCCTGCTGGCGAGGGTCGAGGCGACCCGCGACTGGGCCAAGGCCGAACTCGACGGGCGCAGCTACGAGGGCGGTGCCATCATCGAGACCCGCGACCAGCTCTATGCCCCCCTGCTGGCCTGCTATCGCTCGCTGTGTGACGTGGGGCTCGACACCATCGCCAACGGCGTGCTGCTCGACACCCTGCGCCGCGTGGCGATTTTCGGGGTGACCCTGACCAAGCTCGACCTGCGCCAGGAGGCCAGTCGCCACGCCCAGGTGATGGAGGAACTCACCCATGGCCTGGCGCTCGGCCACTACCGCGACTGGGACGAGGCGCAGCGCCAGGAATTCCTGCTCACCGAACTCGCCTCGCGGCGTCCGCTGATCCCGCGGCGCTGGGAGTGCTCCGCCGAGTCCCGCGAGGTCATCGACACCTTCCGGGTGATCGCCTCCGAGCACCGCGAGGCGCTGGGGACCTACATCATCTCCATGGCGGCCCAGCCTTCCGACGTGCTCGCCGTGGCGCTGCTGATGAAGGAGGTGGGGGGCACGGTCAGCCTGCCCATCGCGCCGCTGTTCGAGACCCTCGATGACCTGGACCATGCCGGCGAGGTCATCGACCACCTGCTGGCGCTGCCGGGCTATCGCGCCTTGGCCGGCGACAGCCAGGAAGTGATGATCGGCTATTCGGACTCCGCCAAGGACGCCGGCCAGCTGGCCGCCGCCTGGGCCCAGTACCGGGCCCAGGAGACGCTGGTGGAGGTCTGCGATCGCCACGGGGTCGACCTCACGCTCTTCCATGGCCGTGGCGGCACCGTGGGCCGGGGGGGTGGGCCCGCCCACGCGGCCATCCTCTCCCAGCCGCCGGGCTCGGTGAACGGCAGCCTGCGGGTGACCGAACAGGGCGAGATGATCCGTTTCAAGTTCGGCCAGCCGGAGATCGCCCTGCGTTCCATGGAGATCTATGCCTGTGCGGTCCTCGAGGCGAGCCTGCTGCCGCCGCCGGCGCCCAGGCCGGAATGGCGCGAGGAGATGGATCGCCTGGCTGAGGTGGCCCACGGCGCCTATGTGGGGGTGGTGCGCGAGGATCCCGATTTCGTCCCCTATTTCCGCTCGGTGACCCCGGAAGGCGCGCTCGGCCGCCTGCCGCTGGGCTCGCGACCCACCAAGCGTCGCCAGGATGGTGGCGTCGAGACCCTGCGGGCGATCCCCTGGATCTTCGCCTGGACCCAGATTCGCCTGATGCTGCCGGCCTGGCTGGGCAGTGGCGAGGCCTTCAGCCAGCGGCTGGAGGAGGAGGGCGGACTCGAGGTGCTCCGCGAGATGCGCGACCAGTGGCCTTTCTTCGGGACCTACCTGGACATGCTGGAGATGCTGCTGGCCAAGGCCGACGTGGGCATCGCCGCCTACTACGAGCATCGGCTGGTCGACGAGCCGTCCCTCAAGGCGCTCGGGGAGCGGCTGCGCACCCGTTTTGGCCGCCTCCACGAGGCGCTGCTGCAGGTGCTCGACCAGCAGGAGCTGCTGGAGAAGACGCCACTGATCCGCCAGGCCATCGAAGTGCGCAATCCCTACATCGATCCGCTGCACGGTCTGCAGGCCGAGTTGCTGCAGCGTAACCGCGATGCCGACGGGGCGATCAGCGCGGATCTTTCCCGGGCGCTGATGGTGACCATGGCGGGGATCGCCGCCGGGCTGCGCAACACCGGCTGAACCCGGCAGCGCCTGGTATTCGGCGTTTTTGATGCCATCGTTCACCGGCAGCAAGCTGTCCGGGTACTGGCCGGGGTAGTGCTCCTGCAGCCACTCCAGCAGGGTCAGGGCCTGCAAGCTCGGGGCGGCGGCCAGCTGCTGGACGAGCCCCTCCTCCCACATCCTGGCAAAGGGGTCGGGGCGGGTTCGCCAGCGGCGTGGCGCTGACGGCTCGGGGAGTCTGCGCGGCGTTCGAGGCGTCGAGCGGTGCTGACACTGGGGGATGTCACACAGCAGCCTTTTTGGACGCTCACTCAGCCGATCTCATTGCACCCGGCGCCGAAAAACCCAGAGGGATACCAGAAACAGGGTGACACCGATTGCCAGCATGGCCAGAGCCTCATCCCAGAGAACCGACAGACCGGCACCCTTGAGGAAAATACCGACGGTGATATCCATGTAATAACGCAGTGGACTCAGCAGGGAGAGGCTTTGCAGGAAAGCCGGCATGGCTTCTACCGGCGTCAGACTGCCCGACAGGAACATCAGCGGGAAAAGTCCGAAAAAGGAGAGCAGCAGCGCCTGCTGAAGGGTCCGGCTGTAGGCGGCAATCAGTACGCCCAGCGCAATCGCACTGAGCAAAAAGATGGCGGTCAGCACCAGAAATAAAAGCAGGCTGCCCTGAAGGGGCACATCAAAGACTCTGACAATCACCAGGCTCGGGAAGATAGACAGTACACCCATGATCAGCGTCGGTGTGACCTTGGCCAGGAACAGTTCCAGGGTGGAAATGGGCGTTACCAGCAGCTGCTCGATGGTGCCGCGCTCCTTTTCCCGGACAATAGAGGCTGCCGGGTGAATAACGCCCACCATCATGCCGGCCAGAGCAATCATGGATAACACGATAAAACCCGATGTTGTCAGGTCGGGGTTATACCAGATACGGATCAGGGGTACCGCGCCCCCCTTCTTCCCGGCAGGAGGGAGCGCTTCGCGCTCCTGGCGCTGGACGATCCGCAGAGCATCATTGACGGCATTGGCGGCAATGTTGGAATTGGTGCCGTCCTGGAGGAACTGGAGCTGAGCACTCTCGCCAGCGAGCAGATCACCTTCGAACCCGGCGGGAATGACCAACACCGCAGTGGCATCGCCTTTCTCCAGGAGGTCGGTGGCGGTTGCCACACGGGTCTCCTGAAATTTCAGGTCGAAGGTTTCGCTCACCGCAAATTTCTGGATCAACGAGCGACTCAAGGCGCTGCGATCCTCGTCCACCACCGCCAGGGGCAGGTGGCTTACATCAAAACTGAGCGCAACGGCACAAATGACGACTTCAATGGTGTAAAGCCAAAGTATCAGGGTCAGTATCAACCGGTCACGAAAGAACTGCACGAGCTCCTTGCGCAACAAACCAAATAAGGCAATTCCCATCAGGCCACCTTCTGCTTCATTCGCCAGGCCGCGAAGACAAAAACCAGGACCGTATAGACGATCAACATCATCAGATTCGGCAGAACGGCTTCAAGGCCGGCTGATTTCAACACGATGCCCCGGGAGATTTCCATAAAATAACCGGCAGGGAAAAGCCAGCTATACAGTTGCAGGGCAAGAGGCATGGTGAACAGGGGGAACAGAAAGCCGGAAAACAAAAACGACGGCATCAAGGTGACAATCAGTGTTATCAACATGGCCGCCAACTGGGTACGGACCAGCGATGAAACCAACAGGCCGATACCCACCGTGGTCAGCACATAAACGAAAGCGGACGTCAGCAGCAGTATCGGGCTGCCGGCAATGGGGACCTGAAACCAGGCAAACCCCACCACCATGACCATAAGAATCTCCAGGAAAGCCACCAGACCGTAGGGCACCAGCTTGCCGACAACAAACTCGGTTGAGGTGACCGGCGATGCATAGATCTGCTCAATCGTACCGGTCTCTTTCTCACGCACGATCGCCAGGGCGGTCAGCAGGGGTGGGAAGGCCATCAGGATCACGGCAAATAACCCGGGGATGACGAAATTGACGCTGCGCAGGGAGGGATTGAACCAGACCCTGGCTTGGACCCGGACGGCGCTCTGACGCGGGGCGGGGAAATTTGCGATTACCGCCTCGGCATAGGCCGATGCCAATCGACCCAGAACAGGATAGCCGCCGTCCACGATCACCTGGACAGGCGCCTCGTCGCCTCTGAGCAGTTGCCGGGCAAAGCCGGCTGGAATCACCACGCCCATGCTGATGGTCGAGCTTTGCAGTGCCAGCTCCAGATCGCGGAGATCGGTCGTTTTCTGCTCTAATTGAAAATACCGCGAGCTGTCGAAACGGGCTGACAGTTCGCGGCTTGCCGGCGTGTTGTCCAGATCGTAAATGCCCACGGAAACCTGTTCCACATCCAGATTGACCGCATAGCCGAACAGAAAAAGCATGATCAGCGGCATGATCACGGCCAACGCAACGGTAACCGGGTCGCGAATCAGCTCGCGACTTTCCTTGACGATGAGGGCTCCAAGCCGATGAGCCTTCATGGTCCCAACGCCCGGGAATTGGCCGTTCCCGTCTGTTCTATGGCCGCCGTGAAGAGTGTCTCCACCGTGGCGTCGGCTTCGAGGCCGAGCGAATGATTCAGTGACGATCTGCTACCGTGTGGGAGCAGCCGCCCGTCCAGCATTAACGCCAGACGATCACAGTAGGCCGCTTCCTCCAGGTAATGGGTCGTGACCAGCACGGTCATACCGCTGGCGGCCAGCTCACGGATAACCCGCCAGAAACGGTACCGGGCGACGGGATCGACACCCGAGGTGGGCTCATCAAGGAACAGCACCCGGGGCCGGTGAAGCAGGCTGCAAGCCAGCGCCAGACGCTGGCGCAAGGCACTTGAAAGATCACCGGTGAGCTTGTCGGGAATATCTGCCAGCCCCGTCACTTCCCTGGCCCAGTCGATCGCAGCCCGCGCCGCGCCTCCGGCCAGGCCGTACGCATTGGCAAAGAAGCGGAGATTCTCCCAGGGGGTCAGTTCCAGATAGAGTGAAAATCGTTGTGACATATAACCAATTTGCCGGCGCAATGCGGTGCTACCGCCACCGGAGCTCACCCCGGCCACCCGGGCGCTGCCCTCATCGATGGCCACAAGCCCGCACAAGGCCCTGATCAGGGTCGTCTTGCCCGCCCCGTTGGGCCCCAGCAACGCAAGCAGTTCGCCAGATGGCGCCTCGAAACTCACCCGGTCAACGGCCTTGAAATGGCCGAAGCGGACGCTCAGACCGGTGACCACCAGCCCCTCCTCTTTTCCCCTGTCTTGCCGGGTCAATTCCGGAAACTGCTGCTCGCCGGCCCTCTTCTCCGTCCGCAGCACAAACAGGTCCTCGAGCCGGGGCTCGGCCGCCGCCAGGCGGGTTCCCTCAGGCAGTAAGTCGGCCAGCCGGTTTTCAGCGATGTCCGTGTTCATCACCAGTCGCAGGTGATCCGGCAACCACTGCACTGAATGGACGCTGTCAATTTGAGCCAGGATGCCGGACAACTCCCGCAAGCCCCGCCCGGTATTCCCGGCATTTACGGTGAACACCCTTCCTGCGGCGGGCATCAGCAGCTCTTTCAGAGAGCCATCCGCGAGAACGCGGCCCTGTTCCAGCAGCAGTATTCTGTCGCAGCGCTCCGCCTCGTCCATGTAGGAGGTGGCCACAACCATGGTCAGGCCCTGCGCCCGGAAGCGGTCGAGCATGGCCCAGAGATGGCGCCGGGACAGGGGGTCGACGCCGAGCCCCGGTTCGTCAAGGATCAGCAGCTCCGGTTCATGGACCAGATTGGTACATAGCGACAACTTTTTCCGCATGCCACCGGACAGCTTGGCTGAGGGCCTGTCGGTAAAGCGGCCAAGCCCCGACATGGATAGCAACCTTTCTGAACGCTCCCGATAGAGTTCGTCGGGCACATCCCGGATGCGAGCGGCAAAGCTCAGGTTTTCCTTGACGCTGAGTCGATCGTAAAGCGTAAACCCCTGGGACATATAGCCAATCCGGGCAGCAACCTGCTTGGCCTCACGACGGGTATCGAAGCCCAGGACCCGGCATTCCCCCACAGTGGGGTCCAGGATGCCAGCCAACATCTGTAACAGCGTCGTCTTGCCAGCGCCATCAGCACCGACAATGCCCACTCGTTGGCCGCGATCAACGGAAACATCCAGTGGTTCGATGACAACATTGTCTCCGAATTGGCGGCCAAGGCCCTTGGCGACGATGGGTTCCGGAGAAGACATGACGGCTCAGCGCGCCGGAACCGAGAGGGTCGCTGGCCACTCGGCGTCCGGATCCCAGCGAATCCAGGCATCTGCCGGCATACCGGGTTTCAGAGCATCGGCCGGGTTATCGAGCACCAGGGTAACGCCATAGACCATCCGAACTCTCTCGTCGGGCATGTGGACATCGCGGGGGGTGAACTGGGCGAAATCGTCAATCCTGCCGACTTTGGCGGAAAAGTCCCCGGGCAAACCGTCCACGCGGATTCTGGCGGGATCCCCGAGACTGATCCGGGTGACGGTATCGCCGGGGACATAGACCTTGAGTTCGAGCTGCTGCAGGTTCACCATTGTGGCCAGCGGCTGGCCGGCATCGACAACCTCTCCCGTCTCCACCGCCCGGATCAGTATGGTTCCGGAGAGCGGCGCGGCAACCTCCGCTTTGTCCAGTTGCGATTCAGCCAGCGCCACCTGCGCTGCCCTTGCAGCCACCTGTTCTTCGGCGGCCTCCTTCTGCCGCTGGAGAGACTGGAGCCGGCCCCGGGCCTCACTGACGGCATTTTCCGCCTGATCCAGATCACTGGCGCTGGCCAGATTGCGGGACCGCAAGTCCCGAATCCGCTGCCGTTGTTTCTCGGCAGTCTTGAGATGATGACGCCAGGTGGTGATTTGGCTGTCGAAGCCGTCACGGACTTCCCGCGCGGCGGCCAGCTCGGCCTGTGCTGAGCGCAGGCGGTCTTTGGCATCAGCGGGGTCGATCACGGCGACCGGGTCGCCAGCCGAAACCTTGCTGCCTTCCACGAGATGGTGCTCGATGACCCGACCGGCCACTTCGGCCGCGATCCGCACTTCCCGCCCCTCGATATGGCCATTGCCATAGACGATTCCCCGGGGTAAGGGCTCTTCCCCGAACAGAACAAAAACCCCATAAGAACCGCCGGCGAGCACCAACACCGCTATCAGAGACCAGAGCCAGGATTGAGGCTTCACCAAACACTCCTTATGACATTATCGTTTGGGTTGGAGCCGGGATCTGGATGTTGCTCACGCCGTCGCCGACTTCCTCGACGACGCCGACGCCCTCGTGGCCGAGGATACGACCCTCCTCCACGGCGGGCACGTCGCCCTTGAGGATGTGCAAGTCGGTGCCGCAGATGGTGGTATGGGTAATGCGCACCACCGCGTCCGTGGGCTTGGTGATGCTCGGGCGCGGTTTTTCCTCCCAGCGACGCTGGCCCGGTCCGTGATAGACGAGTGCTTTCATGATGTTACCTCCTTGAGTGGCACAAATGGCAGCTCATGGCGAGCTACGTATAGGGGGCAATTCGCGGTTATAGTTGCACCGCTTCCTCTACCAGGCCCGCAGGACGGGCTCATTACTCCAGTACATAACGCCCTGGCGCCTCGTCCAGCGCCGGATAGCCTCTGGTCACCCCCGGCTCCCGGGCGGGCACGCGCTGGGTGCTGTGATCGGTCAGCCAGCCCTGCCAGCAGGGCCACCAGGAGCCGTCATGATGTGCGGCAGTGGCCTGCCAGCCGTCCGGATCCATGAAGGGGTCGTCGCGGCGGATGGTCGAGATCTGGTGGAAGCGGCGGGAATCACCGGGCGGGTTGACGATGCCGGCGTTGTGCCCGCCGCTGGAAAGCACGAAGGTGACGTCTGCCGGCGTCAGCCACTGCACCTTGTAGACGGAGCGCCAGGGGGCGACATGATCCTTGAGCGTGCTGACGGCGAACACGGGAATCCTGATATCGGTCAGCGATATGGGCCGTTCGTCCACCCGGTAGCGCCCGCCGGCGAGGTCGTTGTCGAGGAACAGCCAGCGGAGGTATTCGCTGTGCATGCGCGCCGGCATGCGGGTGCCGTCGGCGTTCCAGGCCATCAGGTCGAACATGGGCGGACGCTCGCCGGCCAGATAACTGCGCACCATCGCCGACCAGATCAGGTCCTGGGAGCGCAGCAACTGGAAGGCGCCCGCCATCTGGCGCGTATCCAGGTAGCCCCTGATCGCCATGAGGTCCTCGAGGAAGCGAACCTGGTCCTCGTCGATGAACAGCATCAGCTCGCCGGCCTCGCTGAAGTCGGTCTGCGCGGCGAGCAGCGTCAGGCTGGCCAGGCGATTGTCACCGTCCCGCCCCATGGCGGCCGCGGCGATCGACAGCAGCGTCCCGCCCAGGCAATACCCCACGCCGTGGACACGCTGCTGCGGGCAGATGGCCGTGACCGCGTCGAGGGCCGCCATGACCCCCAGCCGGCGGTAGTCGGCCATGCCCAGGTCCCGCTCATCGCTGCCCGGGTTCTTCCAGGACACGACGAACACCGTGTGGCCCTGTGCCACCAGGTAGCGGACCAGGGAGTTCGCCGGGGAGAGGTCGAGGATGTAGTACTTCATGATCCAGGCCGGCACGATCAGCACCGGCTCGGCATGGACCTCCTGGGTGACGGGCGCATATTGGATCAGCTCGATGAGCCGATTGCGGAAGACCACCTTGCCCGGCGTCACCGCCACGTCCCGGCCGACCCGGTACGCTTCGACGCCCACCGGCCCCTCGCCGGCCTGCCGGCGCCGCCAGTCCTCCAGCAGATTACTGGCGCCGCGGGCCAGGTTGGCCCCACCCTCGCGCCGCGTCTGCTCCAGCAATTCGGGATTGGTGGCGAGGAAGTTCGACGGCGAGAAGACGTCGAGCAGCTGTCGTGCGCCGAAATTCACCATCGCCTCATGGTGGCGCGAGACGCCCGGTACGCCGATGGTGGCCGCATGCCACCACTGCTGCTGCAGCAGGAAGCCCTGAGAGAGCATGTTGAAGGGCCAGCGCTGCCAGGCGTCGTCCCGAAAGCGTTTGTCCTGGGGAAGGGGCTCGATGCAGCGTTCGCAGTTAGCGTCCCGACAAGCCTGCTCGCAATAACTACCGAATCGTTGCCACTTGCGCAGGGCCTTGCCGAGAAGCTCGGCCTGCTTGTCCGGTGACAGGAGCAGGTGTTGCGCCCAGTCCCACCAGGCCTGCTGGACGGCGGTCGGCGACAGCCCACCCGTGAAGAGGCTCATCATGGCGTGCAGGCGCGGGTCGGTGGTCGTCGCTGGTGGGCTCGCTTTCGGCCCGTCGATGGTGGTGGTTTGGGGTGTGGTGTTCATCAGCGCGTCTCCTTGGGGCAGCAGGCCGACTACAGGTCTCGGTCTCGGTTGATCTGCTGGGACAGACGCATCGCCTCGTGTTCCTCCAGCTTCAAGAGCTCGCGAAGGAGATCCCGAGCCTCGGGGATGTCGGCGCGTCCTTCCAGGTAGCGGTATAGCGCGATGACCTGATCGTGCAGCGAGAAGACTTCCCGGCTGATGTCTTCGAAGCCCATTTCGGCATAGGGCAAATTGCACGCCTGATGGGGTTTGATGGGCGCATGCGACAGATAGTCGTAGACCCAGGTGTTTAGGGCCTTGGGGTCGGCCTGCTTTTCGAAGCTGGCCACGGTGTGCTCCAGGACCGCCTCGTGATCGGCGAGGTACTCCAGCAGCGATTTGGCCCGTGCCTCCTCCTGCTGGGTGGCACAGTGCCTGAAGCACTCGGCCAACTGGGCATGCAGCTGGCGAGTCCAGTCGATCAGGTCGTGAAAGGTCTCGATATTCATTTACGCTCCATTAGAGGGTTGCTCTATAGGTATTGGCTGTAAACCGGGTCGGCTTCGACTGGGTCACTCGTTCTGGCTCCACCATCCCCCGCCGTAGAGGCTGTGAAAGCCCATCTCGTACAGGCTGTCGCGGGTCGTGCCGGCAAGCTCCAGCGTCGAGGCGATAGCGTCGCTCACCAGCGTCTCCCATTGCCGATAGGGGGTGTCACTATCGATCGGCGCCGGCGCGGTCTCCACCATCTCGGCCAGCCATTTCACGCCGGTCATCCAGGGGGAGAAGCGTTCCGAGAGCATCAGCCGGCTGGTCCGCGCCGGATGCAGTTGTCGCAGCGCCTCGGCGGACCAGGGTGTGGTGTAAAACCGCACCCAGGGCCCGACGAAGGTCTCGTAGAGGGCCACGTTGTGCTCGGAGAGGGCGCGCACCCGGTCGAACGCCGGAGCCTGGTCGGGGTAGTCCAGGTCTTCCACGCGGTGCTCCTCGAAGTGCACCTGGAACTGGGGCTTGTGGCAGTCGGGGTCGCCGGTGGGGTTGTCGATACGCATCTCGTAGAGGCCGGGCGCCATGTCGTTCAGCTCGCCGACACTCTCGAGGATCGCCCGGTGCTCGAGGCGCGCGACCTTGGATGAGACGAAGATGCCCAGGTGCCCCACATGGGGATTGAGCAGGTAGACGATGCGCTGGTCGGCGGCCTTTAGCGCCTCCGTGCTGGGGTAGACCGCGGGGATCCAGTTGAGCGCCTGATGGGGCGGGGTGATGTTGTCACCGCTGGAGGCGAAGATCACCAGGGGATTGCGGATACGCCGGAGATCGATGGTGCAGCCCGGACAGACCCGCAGCTCACCGCGCTCGAGCCGGTTGCCGACAAAGAGGTTCTCGACGATGGCGGTGATCTCTTCCTTGCTCAGTGCGTAGAAGCCCGTCCACCAGCGCTCGAAGTCGAGGAAGCGTTCGCGCTGTCCGTCGATGTCGGCGAACAGCTGGTAGTCCTTCTGCCACAGGGTGTTGGCCGGCTTGAGCGATTCGAAGTTGGCGGCCAGGTGGGCGCCATCGAAGCGGCCATCGCCCAGATCCGCCAGCAGATGCGTCAGCCAGGCACCGCCCAGCAGTCCGCCGGCCAGCCGCATGGGATTGACGCCGGATTCGCCCGACCAATAGGAGAGCGGCGAGCCGTTGAGCACCGCCGGCCCCACCAGGCCCTCGCAGTCGGCGGAGAGCAGCGCGATGGCCCAACCCGCCTGGCAGTTGCCGTAGAGCACCGGCGGCTGGCCGGGGTGGCGCTCGGCCACCGTTTCGACGAAGCGTCGCAGGACGTGCAGCACGTCCTCCAGCGTCTGCCCGGGGACGGGCTCGGGGAAGAAGATCACGAAGTAGACCGGATGACCCTCATGGAGGGCCATACCCACCTCGGAGTCGCGCTTGAAGCCGCCGATGCCCGGGCCATGGCCGGCGCGTGGATCGACGATGACCACCGGCGGCCTGGTCTCGTCGAAGCAGTCCTCCAGGCAGTCATCGCCCACGCGCGTGACCCGCAGCAGGGCATAGTTGGCGGGACCTTCCAGCCGCCGGCCATCGAGGATCGTCTCGTAATCGAAGTCGAGCAGCGGCGGCTTGCCGGCCTGCTCGTGCTCGAGCATGTTGTTGGCGCGCTCACGCAGGGTGTCCAGGTAGCGCACGCCGCGTTGCCACAGGTCGAGCTGATAAGCGGCCAGGTCAAAGGGCCATGATGTCGGGGTCGAGTGGCAGTCCCAAGTATCGCTACTCATCTTGTCCTCCCTTGCGGTTATCATGCCCGCCATGGCCTCCGTGTCCACCATGCCCGCCATGCATGAATACATGCATCAGCGGACAGGCGAGCAGGATCAGCCGCCGATCAGGTGCACCTTGTGCTCTCCCCAGAGCAGGAAGCCCATCACCGCCAAGGCGAGCGCTACCATGAGCCAGAAGGTGCCCTTGCCGGGACGTCGCTCCAGCCACCCCTTTTCGTCATTCATGATTCAGATCCTCACCCGGCGCAGCCTCAGCGAATTCATCACCACCGACAGCGAAGAGGCGCTCATCGCGAAGGCGGCGAACATCGGCCCGATCAGAATGCCGAGGAATGGATAGAGGATTCCGGCGGCGATCGGTACCCCCGCCCCGTTGTAGACCAGGGCGAAGAACAGGTTCTGTTTGATGTTGCGCATGGTGGCCAGCGACAACTTACGGGCGCGGACGATGCCATCGAGGTTGCCCTTGACCAGCGTGAAGCCGGCACTTTCGATCGCCACGTCGGCGCCGGTGCCCATGGCGATACCGACATCCGCCTGGGCCAGGGCGGGGGCGTCGTTCACCCCGTCGCCGGCCATGGCCACCTTGCGGCCTTCTGCCTGCAGCTCGCGGATGATGCGCGCCTTGTCTTCGGGCAGCACGTCGGCGCGGATCTCGTCGATGCCCAGCCGGCCGGCCACGGCACGGGCGGTGCGATCGTTGTCGCCGGTGGCCATGATGATGCGGAAGCCCAGCTTGTGCAGCGCCTTCAGCGCGGCCGGTGTGGTTTCCTTTACCGGGTCGGCCACGCTGACCAGGCCGGCGATCTGCCCGTCGAGCACGACGAACATCACCGTTTCGCCCTCATCGCGGCGGGCGTTCGCGGTCTCGGAAATCCGGCCACCGTCGAGGCCCAGCTCGGCCATCAGCTTGGCGTTGCCGAGGGCCACCGACTGGCCGCCCACGACGCCCTTGACGCCCATGCCGGTCACGGCCTCGAAATCGGTAGCATCGGCGAGGGATACGCCGCGCTCCTCGGCGCCGGCGACGATGGCTTCGGCCAGCGGGTGCTCGGAGCCTTTCTCGAGGCTGGCCGCCAGGCGCAGCACTTCGGCCTCGTCATGCCCCGCCTCCGGCAGTACGGCCACCAGCACTGGTTTGCCTTCGGTCAGCGTGCCGGTCTTGTCGACCATCAGCGTATCGACATTGGCGAAACGCTCCAGGGCCTCGGCATTCTTGATCAGCACCCCCAGCTGGGCGCCGCGCCCGGTGGCCGTCATGATCGACATCGGCGTGGCCAGGCCCAGCGCACACGGGCAGGCGATGATCAGTACCGCCACCGCCGAGATGAGTGCGTAGGACAGCGCCGGCGCTGGTCCCCAGATCGCCCAGGCGATGAAGGACAGCACGGCAACGCCGATCACCGCGGGGACAAAGATGCCCGCCACCTTGTCGGCGAATTTCTGGATCGGCGCGCGCGAGCGCTGAGCATTTGCCACCATCTCGACGATCTGACTGAGCATGGTATCGGCGCCGACACGGGTGGCCTCCATGACCAGGCTGCCGGTACCGTTGATCGTGGCCCCCGTGACATTGTCGCCTTGGACCTTTTCCACCGGGACCGGCTCGCCCGAGATCATCGATTCGTCGATCGAGGAGCGGCCCTCGACGACCACGCCGTCTACCGGCACCTTGTCGCCGGGCCGCACGCGCAGGTGATCGCCCACCTGCACGTCTTCCAGCGCCACCTCCTCTTCGCTGCCGTCGGGTCGGATCACCCGGGCGGTCTTGGCGGCCATGTCGAGCAGTGCGCGGATCGCCTTGCCGGTGCCTTCGCGGGCGCGCAATTCCATCACCTGGCCTAGCAGGACCAGGGTCACGATCACCGCCGCGGCCTCGAAATAGACGCCCACCGTGCCGTCGTCCCGGCGGAAGCCCTCGGGGAAGATGCCGGGCGCCAGCACCGCGACGATCGAGAAGAGATAGGCCGCGCCGACGCCCATGCCGATCAGGCTGAACATGTTGAGGTTCATCGTGCGAAAGGAAGTGACGCCGCGCACCAAGAACGGCCAGCCCGACCACAGGATTACCGGCGTGCTGAGCGCGAACTCGATCCACATCGCGCTTCGCTCGCCGAAGAAGTCGCGGATCGCCCCGAAGCCCAGGTAGGGGCTCATCGTCAGAATCAGGACCGGCAGCGTGAGCAACGCCGCGACCCAGAAGCGTCGGGTAAAATCGACCAGCTCGGGATTCGGCCCCTCATCGCCGACCGCTGCCGACTCCAGCTCCAGCCCCATGCCGCACAGCGGACAGGCACCGGGGGTGGTCTGGCGCACTTCGGGATGCATGGGGCAGGTGTAGACGGCGCCGGCATGCCCGGCCGGTACCTTGTCGTACTTGCCGCCGCGCACCGGTTCGCTGGCTGAATGACCGGTGCCATGCCCGTGACATCCGCCATCCTTGCCATGATCGGAAGGTGCCTGAGCGCCGTCACTTCCCATGGGCACGAGGTGCATGCCGCACTTCGGGCAGTCACCCGGCTGGTCGGAGACGATCTCGGGATGCATTGGGCAAGTATATTGGGAAGCCCCTTGATCGCTGGCGTTCATGGAGCCGGCATCTGTGCCTTCCTGCTGCTTGCCGTGATGCGAGTGCTCACGCCGCTTGATGTGCTGCTGAGTCATGAAGCCGTCTCCGTTACCTTCGTTGGCTGGGGGTATCTCCGGGTCTTTCCGTGTGCGAGGGACGCCCTGGTGCCTAGGCCGCGTCGTCAATCTCGTAGATCGTGCCTGCGTTGCTCGTATTCCTCGCGGTCGATTTCTCCCCGAGCGTAGCGTTCTTGCAGAAGATCCAGTGCCGTTGGCCGCTGTTGAGAAAGGGCCTCGCCTCGGTCTCGGGTCAGGCGACGGACCAGGAGAACGGCCAGGGCAAGGACAGCGCCCCAGAACAACACCATCATGAGCCCGCCGAAGAGCATATGCCCCCAGCCGTAACTCCCCATATACGCCATCATGTCACCCCACATGGTCGGATCTCCTGTCATGTTGAATCACCCTGCCCTACCGTCAGGTTAAGACCTGTGGGTAACCCAAGGGTCAAGATAAGATAGAGGTGCAAGCATGCGTGTCTTGATCCCGGTCAACTTTAGACATCTTCAGTGGCATGGAATCAACACCGCACGCTTGCGCTGAGGTGTGAGTTCAGGATGTCAATGATCCCCCGGCTCATTGTGAGTATTGCGTGAGGTATCCGCTAGGAGCCTGTCGGGTTTGACCGATCGTAGCGAGAGAGACGGATTTCGAGACAAGTTTATCGATCTGATGAGGCGAATAGCCCGCTATTTAACGAATCAGATCGAATGAAGT
>NZ_JARANW010000026.1:0-49067 GCF_029889825.1 Halomonas sp. 11-S5 | reverse complement strand
CAAGCACTTCTGCCACTCATCACCGCCTGCAACGTTGCCCGTTGCCGGCAGCGAGTGCGTACTCTACGGATTCCCACGGGACCGCGCAAGACCCTCGGGAAGAAATATGTCACGGCGACCCGCTGGCCCGGTCGAGCAGCGAGAGAATCGAGCGGTATGGGATGCCGCCGTGCTGGCTCAGGCCGATCTCGCAGGTGCGCGAGTTCGAGTAGCCGGCACTACACTCGGCCACCTGCTCAGCCAGCCCCGCCAGCGCGGAGGCATTGAGCTCCGGGGTCGTGAAGCCCTTCACCAGCGAAGCCACAGCAGGTGATCTCCGCCGGCACCACCACCTCCCGGGCACAGGCCCGCGCCAGCCCGACGAACTTGTCGGCGAGTCCCATGCGGGTGCTCGAGCAGGTCACATGCACGGCGACCCGCTCGTCCAGGGGCGTGACGGCGAGCCGGGGCAGCAGATGGTCATGGGCGAAGGCGACCGGCTCCAGCATCTCGAGTCGCTCGTCCAGGTACTCCCGCACCTGCAGGGTGCAGGGGCTGGTGTCACAGAGCACCGGATAGCGTCCGTTCTGGCTCGCCACCAGCAGTTCGCGGTTGAGTTCGCGCCCCTTGTGGGCCGCCTCCTCGAACTGCCCCTTGGACTGGAAGGCCATGCCGCAGCACAGGTGACCAATCATCTCCGGGAGGACCACCTCGTAGCCGGCCTTGTCGAGCAACGCCAGGGTGATCTCCATCACCGAGCGTGCCTCGGCTTTGTCGTCATGGGCCGTGCCGAAGATGCGGGTAGCACAGGAGGGCAGATAGACCACCTTGTCCCGCGAGGCATCGCCCGACGACACATGCTCCAGCACCCGGATCGGCGCCGACCTGGGCAGGGCCGGGCTCCACTGGGGCAACCGGTCACCGCTCAGGCGGCGCGCCCCAGCGCTGGCCTTGCCCATCAGGCCGGTGCCGAGCAGGGCCCGCGCCACCCCTGCCGCGTTCAATCCACCTCGGGCCAGGCGGGTCGCGCCCGAGAAGTGGCGGCCGATGCGCCGCGCGATTTCGGCCTTGTCCAGGGCCCGCTCGTGACGCATCGCGCGCACCAGGTCACCGGTATTGATGCCCACCGGGCACTGGGTAGCGCAGAGGCCATCGGCGGCGCAGGTCTCGTCGCCCGCGTAGCGATACTCCTCGCGCAGGGCGGTCAGGCGCGTCGCATCCTCCCCAGTGATCGCCTCGCCCAGCGTCTCGAGCCTCGCCAGCTCACGGGCGATGACGATGCGCTGACGCGGGGTGAGCGTCAGCTCCTTCGACGGGCAGACCGCCTCGCAGAAGCCGCACTCGATGCACTTGTCGACGATCTCGTCGGCCGCCGGCAGGGGCTTGAGGTTTTCCAGGTGCAGCGTCGGGTTGCGGCTGAGAATCACCTCGGGGTTGAGCAGGTTCCCGGGGTCGAAGAGCGCCTTGATCGCCCACATCAACGCATAGGCCTCGGGCCCCCACTCCAGCTCCACATAGGGCGCCATGTTGCGTCCGGTGCCATGCTCGGCCTTGAGCGACCCGCCGTACTCCACGCCGACCAGCCGTGCCACCTCGTCCATCAGCGCCTGGTAGCGCTCCACCTCGCCGGGCTTCTCGAAGCCCTGGGGAAAGACGAAGTGCAGGTTCCCCTCCAGGGCGTGGCCGAAGAGGATGGCGTCCCGGTAGCCGTGGCGGTGGAAGGTCTCGGTGAGCGCCAGCACGCCCTCGTCGAGGCGCTCGATGGGGAAGGCCACGTCCTCGATGATCACCGTGGTGCCGGTCTCGCGAACGGCCCCCACCGCCGGGAAGAGCCCCTTGCGGATCTTCCAGTAGAGGGCATAGGTATCGGCGTCACGGGTAAAGGTGACCGGCTCCAGGGTCTGGATGCCCTCGAGGACCCGCTGCACCGCCTGCATGCGCGCCTCGAGCTCGGCGGCATCGTTGCCGCGCACGTCGATCAGCAGCGCCGCCGCCCCCTCGGGCAGCCGTCCGAGCGCGTCGGGCATGCCCGGCTGGTCCTGCACCGAGCACAGCGCGGCGCGGTCCATCAGCTCCACCGCGGAGACCGGGGCCTGCTTGAGCGCGATGGTCGCGCGGCAGGTCGTGCCCATGTCGGGGAAGAAGGCCAGGGCCGCGGCCTTCAGGGGCTCGTCGACCACGCTGTCGTAGGTGATGGCGCTGATGAAACCGAGGGTGCCCTCGGAGCCGATCATCAGGTGCTTGAGGATCTCGATGCCGTCCGTGAAGTCGACCAGGCTGTTGAGGGCGTAGCCGGTGGTGTTCTTGAGCCGGTACTTGTGGCGGATCTTCTCGGCCAGCGCCGCGTTGCCTTGCGTCTGTTCCGCGAGGCGCTCGAGGCCGACCAGAAGCTCGCCGTGGGAGGCCCGGAAGGCGCTGACGCTCTCGGGGTCGGCGGTGTCGAGCAGGCTGCCATCGGCCAGGATCACGCGGATGTCGCGCACCGTGCGGTAGCTGTTCTGGGCGGTGCCGCAGCACATCCCCGAGGCGTTGTTGGCGGCGATGCCGCCGACCATGCAGCTGGCGATCGAGGCCGGGTCGGGCCCGATCTTGCGCCCGTACGGGGCCAGCAGCTGGTTGGCCCGGGCCCCGATAACCCCGGGCTGCAGGCGGATCGCCCGGCCCTCGTCCAGGATTTCATGAGCTCTCCAGCCGCGGCTGAACTGGATCAGTACCGAGTCGGTCACCGCCTGGCCGGAGAGCGAGGTGCCGGCGGCGCGAAAGGTCACCGGCAGCCGGCGCGCCCGGCACTCGGCCAGCGTCCACTGCAGCTCCGCCTCGCTCTCGGGGCGCACCACCAGCCCCGGAATCAACCGGTAGAAGCTGGCATCGGTGCCGTAGGCCAGGGTGCGCAGCGGATCGTCGATCAGCCGCTCGGCGGGAATCGATGCCGAAAGCGCCGCCTTGAGTTCGCACCAGGCGCTCGACGCCGTCATGCCTTGCCTCCCGCCTCTCCCGCCGCGCCGCCGGCATGGCGCACCAGCACCACCAGCTCGCGGGGCCCATGCACGCCGTAGGCCAGGGTCTGCTCGATGTCGGCCGTCTTGCTGGGCCCGGAGATCAGCAGGGCGTTGGTGGGCATGCCGCCGGCCCAGTCGTGGGCCTCGACGACATCGAAGAAGGTGTCCTCGATGGTGTCGGCATCCAGCACGGCGACGTGCAGCGGCGGCACCAGGCTCAGCCGGCGCGGCTCGTCGGGCGTCGGCCAGAGCCACAGGCTGCCGGTCTCGGCGATGGCCCCTCGCGCCGAGGTCAGGCCGGCATCGACCCGGTCGAACTGCTCGCGCTGCCAGGACTCGATGGCACGATCGACGTCGACCAGCTCCACCTCGGCATCGGCCAGGGCGTGGCGCGCCTCGGCGGCCACCGGGTGCTCCTTGCCCAGCGCCAGGCGTCGCACGCCCTTGTCGGCGAGCACCTTCGCCAGGGTGTCGGTCCAGGTATCCCGGGGGGCATGGATCACCTCGCCGTGCACCGAGACGATCCAGCGCTCGAAGCGGGCCAGGCGCTCTTCCTGGCTCCAGCCTCTATGGGTCACCACGGCGAAGTCGCTCTCGGGGGCGCTCAGGGGGCCGTCGGTGCGCTCGCGCAGGCGCTTGAGAATGGCGTCGCGGGCACGCATCAGCGCTCCTCCCCATGGGTCTTGTTCGCCTGATGACGCTTGACCAGCGCATGCAGGGTGGTGCCCGCCGGCCTGGGCGCGGTGCGGTAGTCGGTCCAGGACCCCAGCTTCGCCGGCATCAGCGCCTTCAACTTGCCGGCCACCGCCGTGCCGGCACGCCAGACGGCGGGATGGGTGGCCAGCCACTGGAAACCCTTCCAGGCCGCGGCCTCCTTGCGGGTGCGCTTGACGCCGGCGCCGGGTACGTTGCCGCGCCCCTCGCCCACCGACTCGCGGCGCAGCCGCACCAGCAGGTCGGGGATCGGGATCTTCACCGGGCAGACCTCGCCGCAGGCACCGCACAGGCTCGAGGCGGTGGGCAGGTCCTTGGTCTCGTCCAGGCCCATCAGGTGGGGCGAGAGGATGCTGCCGATCGGCCCGGGGTAGGTGGTGCCGTAGGTATGGCCACCCACCCGCGTATAGACGGGGCAGTGGTTCATGCAGGCGCCGCAACGGATGCAGCGCAGGGTGTCGAGCAGCTCGTCGTCCTGATAGATGCTGGAGCGACCGCTGTCGACCAGCACCAGGTGGACCTCCTTGGGCCCATCATGCTCACCGTCCTTGCGCGGCGAGCTGATCATGTTGAAGTAGGTGGTGACGTGCTGACCGGTGGCCGAGCGGGTCAGCAGGGCATAGAGGGGCGGCACGTCACGCAGCTGCTCGACGACCTTCTCGATACCGGTCACGGCGATGTGGACCGGCGGCACCGTGGTGGTCATGCGGCCGTTGCCCTCGTTCTCCACCAGGCACAGGGTGCCGGTCTCGGCCACCGCGAAGTTCACGCCCGAGATGCCGACGTCCGCCGCCATGAAGCGCTCGCGCAGCTGGGAGCGGGCCGCCGCGGTCATGTAGTCGACGTCGCGGGTGCGCTCGGTGCCGGTCTTGTCATGCAGGATCTCGGAGATCTCGTCGGTATTGAGATGGATCGCCGGCATGATGATATGCGAGGGCGTCTGCTCGTTGAGCTGCACCAGGTACTCGCCGAGGTCGGATTCCAGCGCCTCGATGCCGGCTTCCTCCAGGTGCGCATTGAGGTGCATCTCCTCGGTGACCATCGACTTGCCCTTGACCACCGAGCTGGCGTCGTGGGACTCGCAGATCTCGCGGATGATCCGGCACGCCTGATCACCGTCCTCGGCCCAGTGCACCCGGATGCCGTTGGCCTCGCAGTTGGCCTCCAGCTGCTCGAGCAGGTCGGGCAGCTTGGCGAGCGCCCTGAGGCGAATGTTGGCGCCCAGCTCGCGCAGGGTCTCCAGGTCCCAGTCGCCGAAGCTGTCGCGGCGCTTGGTCATCAGACCATCCATCGCCTTGCGGAAGTTGGCGCGGATCTGCGGATTGCCCAGGGCATCGTGGGCCTGGCGGTGAAACTCCCGAGGACTATACGTTTGAACGCCTTGGGGTTGAACATCGTGGCTCTGTACGCTCATGAGGTCCTCCGCCACAGGTAGCTGGCGATATGCTCGCCCTCGACCGGCGTCTTCTGGTGAGCGAAGCGGCCGCCGATGTTCATCAGGCAGCCGCAGTCGGAGGTCACGAAGCGCTGGGCGCCGGCCTCCTCGATGGCCGCGGTCTTGTCCTCCACCATGGCGGCGGAGACCTCGGGATGACGCACCGCGAAGGTGCCGCCGAAGCCGCAGCACTCGGCGCCGCGCGCCTGCTCCACCAGCTCGACCTTGCCGAGCTGGGCCAGCAGCGCCGGTCCGGTCTCGGCCAGCCCCATCTCGCGCCGGGCACTGCAGGAGGTGTGCATGGCGACCTTCTCCGGCGCGCCGCGATCCTCGAGCTTGAGGTGGCAGACATGGACCAGGAATTCGGTCAGCTCGTGGATCCGTCCTGCCACTTCATTGGCCCGCTCCTCGAGGTCGCTGCCGGCAAAGAGCTGGGGGTAGTGGGTGCGCATCATGCCGCCGCAGGAGCCGGAGGGCACCACGATCGGCCAGGGCTCGGGGAAGAGGTCGAGCTGAGCCGCCGCCACCGCGCGAGCCTCCTGCTGGTAGCCCGAGGTGTAGGCCGGCTGCCCGCAGCAGGTCTGGTCCTCGGGAAAGAGCACCTCGATGCCCTCCCGCTCGAGCAGGCGGATAGCGTCCAGGCCGGCCTCCGGATACAAGAGGTCGACGAGGCAGGTCCCGAAGAAGTAGACCTTCTCCGGCTTCGGCGGATAGAGCTTGACTGGCGTCATGGGCAGGATCCTGGACAGTGCAGGGGCACGGCAGCGTTGCGCTGAAAGCATTGGCTCGGGCTACGGTAAATTGGTAAAGCCAATTGACACGAAGACGTTGCCGCACATTAGGAGGCGGAACCTGCAGTGTCAAACGCACGCTGCCCGCTTCCCAGCCCCGCCCGCCTATACTTTAGTCTATTGCCTTCAACGCTCTTTCCAACACCTTGATGTCAATGGATAAATCAAAGCAATCCGGGGCAGCGGCGGCGAGTCGTTGACGCGGCGTTTGGTAATACCAATTTGATGGCGATACCATGCCGACTTTCGCCACGTGTTCCGGAGCCACCGCCATGGCCTATCAACCCGTCCGACAGCCGCGCCTCGCCGACGTCATCACCGAGCGCCTCGAGGCGCTGATCCTCGAGGGCAGCCTGAAGCCCGGCCAGCGCCTGCCGCCGGAGCGCGAACTGGCCGAGCGTTTCGGCGTCTCGCGCCCCTCGCTGCGCGAGGCCATCCAGAAGCTGTCGGCCCGCGGCCTGCTGACCAGCCGCCAGGGCGGCGGCACCTTCATCAGCGAGGAGCTCAATAGCGGCTACAGCGACCCGCTGCTGGAGATGCTCTCGCGACACGGGGAATTCCACCTCGACCTGCTCGAGTTCCGCGATGCCATGGAGGGCCTCTCCGCCTACTACGCGGCCCTGCGCTCCACGCCTACCGACAAGGCGCTGCTGATCACGCGCTTCGAGGAGCTCGAGGCCTGCTTCAAGGGCCGTGACCCGGCGCTCGAGGCCCGCGCCGACGCGGCCTTCCACATGGCCATTGCCGAATCGGCCCACAACGTGCTGCTGCTGCATTCCATCCGTGGCATCTTCCACCTGCTGGAGATGAGCATCGTCGACAACCTGGCCCACCTGTTCGAGAAACCCGATTCGCGGCCGAAGCTGATGGCCCAGCACCGTGCCCTGCTCGATGCCATCCTCGAGGGCCGGGCCGAGGACGCCCGCACCCGCGCCCACGAGCACCTGGTCTTCGTGGAAGAGGGGCTGCTCGAGGTCGAGCGCGCCGAGACCCGGGCCCAGCGCGCCCTGCGCCGCGCCCAGGTCATGCCCACGACCTCCCGCTGAGGCCGGCCATGCCGATGCCCTCCCGCCGCCGGGTCCGCCAGCTGCTCTGGCTGCTGGTGCCCCTCGGACTGGTGCTCGCCATGTGGCAGGTCGCCCAGCTGGCCCGCGACCAGGCCCTCCAGGGGCTACGCCAGGATGCCGAGAACGAGCTGCGCCTCTCGGCGGCGAGCCTGGTCGGCCACCTCTCTCGCCACGACTACCTGCCCGCCCTGCTCGCCTCGCGGGAGATGGTCAGGCGCTTTTTGGCCTCCCCGGAGAGCCAGGACCCCATGCCGCTCAACCGGCTGCTGGACCGTTTCCGGGCCACCGCCGGGGTCTCCGATATCTACCTCATCGACCGCCACGGCGACACCCTGGCCGCCAGCAACTGGCACCGTCCCGACACCTTCATCGGCCAGAACTACGCCTTCCGCAGCTATTTCCAGGATGCCATTGCCGGCCGCCCCGGGCGCTTCTATGGCCTGGGCGTGCAGTCTCGGGAGCGCGGCTACTACTTCTCGGCCCCGGTGTGGCTCGACGACACCGAACCGGACGCCAGCCCCGATGGCGTCATGGTGGTGAAGGTGCTGCTCGATGCCGTGGAGGCGAGCTGGGGCGAGCAGGATGCCGAGCTGCTGGTCACCGACAAGGACGACATCATCTTCATGGCCAGCCGCCCGGAGCTGCGCATGAGGGCCCTGCAGCCGCTCTCCGACGACGAGCGGGAGGCGCTGCTGGACACCCGCCGCTATGCCGACGAGCCGCTGGCCCCCGCCGGCATCGAGATCACCGAGACCCCGGGCGAGCACAGCCAGCGCGTCGGCTTCCAGCGCGGCCCGCTGGCCGAGGACGACTACCTGGGCCTGTCGCGCCCCATGCCGGCGTTCGGCTGGGAGATGCATATCCTTAGATCGCTGGCCCCGGTGATTCAGGCCCAGTGGCTCGCCGCCTTGCTGGCCGGCGGCCTCTACGGCGTGGTGATCCTGGCCGGCGGCATCGGCTGGCAGCGCCTGCGGCTGCGCCGCGAGCGCGAACAGTTCGCCGAGCGGGAGCGGCGCACCCTGGCCCGGGCCCGCGACGAGCTGGAGCGCAACGTGCAGCGCCGCACCCGCGACCTGGTCGAGACCAACCGGCGCCTCTCCGGCGAGATCGAGGAGCGCCGCCGCGCCGAGGAACGGCTGCGCGAGACCCGCGACGAGCTGGTCCAGGCCGCCAAGCTCGCCGTGCTCGGCCAGCTCGCCGCCGGCATCAATCACGAGCTCAACCAGCCGCTGGCGGCGATTCGCGCCTATGCCGAGAATGCCGCCGAGTTCCTGGCCCGCAGCCGCACCGCGGCGGCGAGCGGCAACCTGGCGCAGATCATCGAACTCACCGACCGCATGGCCGAGATCAGTGCCCAGCTGCGCCAGTTCTCGCGCAAGAGTGGCGACAGGCCCACCAGCGTCTCGGTCCCCGCCTGCTTCGACTACGCCCTGCGGCTCTTCCAGACGCGGCTGCGCGACGCCGGGGTCACCGTCGAGCGCGTCTGGCCCGAGGAGCAGACCTGGGTGCGCGCCGACCTGGTGCGCCTGGAGCAGGTGCTGGTCAACCTGATCGGCAACGCGCTGCAGGCCATGGCCCAGACCGCGGCGCCGCGATTGCAGCTGAGCATCGCGCCCGACGGCGACGAGGTGCGGATCCGGGTCATCGACAACGGCCCCGGCATCACCGAGGCACACCTGGGACGGATCTTCGAGCCCTTCTACACCACCAAGTCGCCGGGCAGCGGCCTGGGGCTGGGGCTGTCGATCTCGGCGCGCATCATCGACGACCTGGGCGGCCGGCTGGCGGCTGACAACGCCCCTGGCGGCGGCGCCCGCTTCACCATTACCCTGCCCCGCGACCCCGGTCCCGAGGCGACCGGCGACACCAGGCCCGAGGAGCACGACACCCATGCATGAGCCGGCGACCCTTCCGGTGATGATCATCGACGACGAGGCGCACCTGCGCATCACCGCCGGCCAGACCCTGGAACTCGCGGGTTACGAGCCCCGCGCCTTCGAGAGCGCCGAGGCCGCCCTGGCGGCCCTGACGCCGGACTTCCCAGGGGTGATCGTCAGCGACATCCGCATGCCCGGCATGGACGGCATGGCCCTGCTGCGCGAGGTGCGCGGCCGCGACCCCGACCTGCCGGTGATCCTGATCACCGGCCATGGCGACATCTCCACTGCCGTGGAGGCGATGCGCGAGGGCGCCTGGGACTTCCTGGAGAAGCCTTTCGCCGGTGAACGCCTGGTGGAGATGGTGCACCGCGGCATCGACAAGCGCCGCCTGAGCCTCGAGAACCGCGAGCTCAAGGCCGAGCTCGAGGCCCAGCAATCGGCACCGGGCCCGCGCCTGGTGGGCCGTGCGCCGGCCATCCATCGCCTCGCCTCCATGGTCCAGCGCATCAGCCAGGTGGAGACCGACGTGCTGCTGTTCGGCGAGACCGGGGCCGGCAAGGACCTGGTGGCACGGGCCATCCACGAGCGCAGCCGCCGCGGCGGCCACCCCTTCGTGGCCATCAATTGCGGCGCCGTCCCCGAGAGCATCATCGAGTCGGAGCTGTTCGGCCACGAGAAGGGCGCCTTCACCGGGGCCGTGGAGCGGCGCATCGGCAAGTTCGAGCATGCCCAGGGGGGCACGGTATTCCTCGACGAGATCGAGTCGATGCCGCTGTCGCTGCAGGTCAAGCTGCTGCGGGTACTCCAGGAACGCTCCATCGAGCGGTTGGGCGCCAACGTGCCGGTGCCCCTGAACCTGCGCGTGATCGCCGCCACCAAGGTCGACCTCAAGGCCGCAGCCGAGGCGGGACGCTTCCGCGAGGATCTCTACTACCGGCTCGAGGTGGTCACCCTGCCGATCCCCCCGCTGCGCGAGCGGCGCGAGGACATCCCGCTGCTGTTCCAGCACTTCGCCGTGGTGGCCGCCAACCGCAGTGGCCTGGAGGCGCCGCCGCTGGATGCCGGCGGCATCTCGGCGCTGCTCGCCCACGACTGGCCGGGCAACGTGCGCGAGCTGCGTAACCTGGCCGAGCGCTACGTGCTGCTCGGCGCCACCTGCGACTACCGCCTGGACGCCCTTCTCGAGGGGGTGGACAGCGACAGCGGCGACCTGGCCCTGCCCCAGCAGGTGGAGCTGTTCGAGAAGAGCCTGATCGACCAGGCCCTGGCCCGCCATCGCGGCCGCGTCAGTGAAGCCTGCGAGCAGCTCGGGCTGCCGCGCAAGACCCTCTACGACAAGCTCAGGAAGTACGGCCTCAAGGCCGAAGACTACCGCCAGAGCGAGGCGCCCTGACGGAGCACCTCGCGCAGCGGCCCCCAGGGGGGAAGCCAGGGGGCCAGGCTCGCCGCCGCCATCAGCATCATCAGGGAGTTGCCCGGCTCGCGCCAGTCGAACGGCTTGAGGGCGGTGCCGAAGGAGCGCTTGAGACGCGCCCCAGTGAGGTCGACGCTGTAGAGCTCGTCAAGCAGCAGGTGGATCCCGAAGCCCAGCGCCAGGCCGGCGCCGTGGGCCCAGGCCATCCAGGCGCCCTGCGAGAGCCATTGATAACTGGCCACCGTGGTCGCCAGCCCGCACAACAGCGCAGCCAGCAGCGAATGCCAGATACCGCGATGCACCGAGAAATGCTTGAACACGGCACTCAGCCCATAGCGAACGCCGATATACAGCCCGCCACAGGCGACGATGAGGGCCCCGGGGCTGAGCCATTCCTGCAACAGCAGGGCGCCCACCACCACCGACAGCACGGCGAGCAAGGTGAAGATCAGGCGGATGGCATGGGAGTTGTCGGCGTCGATATCCGGCAGAATCCCGCCGAAAGCGATCAACACGGCCAGGGAGGCGGCGTCGCTGGCGGATAGCTGGGTAGCCTGCCAGCCACCCAGACCAAGCAATGCGCCACCGGCTACGGCGACGCCAAGATGGGTACGAAAATCGGCCATGTGCAGAGACTCAAAAATACTGGATGAACATCCAGATTATGCGCAACATGGCCAGAAAAAACAACTAGTTGCCAACTGGCGACAGGCTCAGCCGGCCAGGTATTCGTCCTTGAGTCTGACGTAGTTGCCTGCGGTGTAGGGAAAGAAGGCCCGCTCCTGCTCCTTGAGCGGGCGCAGCGCCTTGGCCGGGTTGCCGGCGTAGACGTGGCCGCCCTCCAGGCGCTTGCCCGGCGTCACCACGGCACCGGCGGCGATGATCACCTCGTCCTCGACCACGGCGCCGTCCATGACGATGGCGCCCATGCCCACCAGGATGCGGTTGCCCAGGGTGCACCCGTGGAGGATCGCCTTGTGGCCGATGGTCACCTCCTCGCCGATGGTCAGCGGGAACCCCTCGGGGTTGAAGTCGCTGGCGTGGGTGATGTGCAGCACGCTGCCGTCCTGCACGCTGGTGCGCGCGCCGATGCGGATGCGATGCATGTCGCCGCGGATCACCGCCATGGGCCACACCGAACAATCGTCGCCCAGCACCACGTCGCCCAGCACCATGCAGGCCGGGTCGATATAGACCCGCGCGCCCAGCTGTGGCTCAAGGCCCTTCCAGGGCCGCAGGCTCGTTGCCTCGCTCATTGTTCACCTCTTCTTGTCAGGTCAGGTCTTGCCAGGTCAGGTCAGGCGTCTCAGATCAGTCCGGCCAACAATACTACCAGCGTCAGCGGGATCGACACCCAGCGCAGCAGCGCGCGCCAGGCACGAAAGCCGTTGGGGCCGGCATCCAACGCGCGCAGGGTGGTCGCCTCGGGCATCACCCAGGCGGCGAAGATGGCGATCAAGAGCCCGCCCAGCGGCAGGAAGATCTCCGGCGGAATGGTGCTGACCAGCTCGAAGGGATTCATGCCGAACAACACCCGAGTCTCGGCCAGGCTCGAGAAGGAGAACACCGAGAGCATCCCCAGCCCCCAGACCGCCAGCCCCACCACGGCCGCCGCCGCCCCGCGCCGCAGGCCCCAGCCCTGCAGGGTGGCGACCATGGGCTCGGCCAGGTTGATCGAGGAGGTCCAGGTGGCCAGCAGCAGCAGCAGGAAGAACAGCGACAGCCACAGCGGGCCCCCGGGCAGTTCGGCGAAGGCCACCGGCAGGGTCACGAACATCAACCCCGGCCCCTCGCCGGGATCCATGCCCTGGGCGAACACCACCGAGAAGATGGCGATCCCGGCCAGCAGGGCCACCGTCACGTCGAGCACCGCCACCGAGACGGCGGCCCGGGGCAGGCTCTGGTGGTCGGGCATGTAGGCGCCATAGGCCATCAGCGCACAGGCGCCCACCGCCAGGGTGAAGAAGGCGTGGCCCATGGCCTGCAGCATCACCATGGGCGTCACCGCCGAGAGGTCGGGCAGGAACAGCCAGGCCAGCGCCGGACCGAAGCCGTCGGTGGTGGCCGCGTAGCCCGCCAGCACCAGCAGCAACAGGTAGAGCATCGGCATCAGCAGGTTGTTGAGCTTCTCCAGCCCCTTGGCCACCCCGGCGGCGACCACCAGCATGGTCATCATCAGGAAGAGGGTATGGTTGAAGGTCATGCGCCCGGGGTCGGCGAGGAAGGCATCGAAGTCGGCGCCGATCTCCGTCGCGCTGCGCCCCACGAAGTCACCATTGACCGCGGCCACCAGAAATTCGATGGACCAGCCCGAGACCACCGAGTAGAAGGAGAGGATGCAGAACACCGTGAAGGCGCCGAACAGTCCCAGCCAGCGCCAGTGGGGGCTCGCCCCGGCCTGGCCGGCCAGATGGCCCAGCGACTGCATGGGGCTGCGGCGCCCGGCGCGGCCGATCAGGATCTCGGCCATCATCACCGGCAGCCCCAGCAGCACCACGAAGGCCACGTAGAGCAGCAGGAAGGCGGCACCGCCGTTCTCGCCAGCGATGTAGGGAAAGCGCCAGATGTTGCCGAGCCCCACCGCTGCCCCGGTCACCGCCAGGATGAAGGCGCGCCGCGTGCTCCAGCGCTCCAGCGTCTCGTTCATGGGTCCACTCCGCGAGCCTGAAAAGGGCGCAAGCCTAGCACATTGAAACCCGCCGCGGCCGCCCGCATCTAAGACCCATTCCCCTATTCCGACCCGAGGTATACATGTCCCGCAATCCGCTGCTCGACCCCCACGAACTGCCCCCCTTCGATGCCATCCGGCCCGACCACGTGGTGCCGGCCATCGAAGCGCTGCTGGCGGAAAACCGCACGGCCATCGAGGAACTCGTGGCGCGCGCCGAGACCGCTGCCCCGGGCTGGGACAGCCTGGCCGCCCCGCTGGAGGCCCTCAACGACCGCCTGGCGCGGGCCTGGTCGCCGGTCTCCCACCTCAATGGCACCATGAACAACCCCGAGCTACGCGAGGCCTACCAGGCCTGCCTGGGCCGGCTCTCCGACTACAGCACCTGGATCGGCCAGCACGAGGGGCTGTTCCAGGCCTGGCAGGCGCTGCGCAACGGTCCCGCCTGGGAGACCCTCGACGAGGGCCAGCGTCGCACCGTGGAGAATGCGCTGCGCGACTTCCGCCTGGCCGGCGTGGACCTGCCCGCCGAGAAGAAGCAGCGCTATGGCGAGATCAAGTCGCGCCTCTCCGAGCTCTCCAACACCTTCTCCAACCAGTTGCTGGACGCCACCCAGGCCTGGCACCTGGACCTCGCCGACGAGACCCGCCTCGCCGGCCTGCCCGAGAGCGCGCTGGCCAGCCTGCGGGCCAATGCCGAGGCCAAGGGCCTGGCCGGCTACCGCATCACCCTGGACTTTCCCAGCTTCTTCCCGGTGATGACCTACGCCGAGGACCGCGAGTTGCGTCGCGAGATCTACACCGCCTTCGTCACCCGCGCCTCCGACCAGGGCCCCAACGCCGGCGAGTACGACAACGCCCCGGTGATGGAGGAAATCCTCGCGCTGCGCTACGAGCTGGCCGAACTGCTGGGCTTCAGCGACTACGCCGACTACTCCCTGTCGACCAAGATGGCCGAATCGCCCGACCAGGTAGTCACCTTCCTCGAGGACCTGGCCGCGCGCGCCGTGCCCCAGGCCCAGGAGGAGTATGCGGAACTCGCGGCCTATGCCCGCGACGAGCTGGGCATGGAGGTGCTCGCGCCCTGGGACGTGGGCTTCGCCAGCGAGAAGCTGCGCGAGGCGCGCCATGCCATCTCCGACGAGCAGCTGCGCCCCTATTTTCCCGCCCCGCAGGTGGTCGACGGCCTGTTCCGGGTGGTCGAGCGTCTCTACGGCGTCACCTTCGCGGAGGACGCGACGGCCCCGCACTACCACCCCGACGTGCGCTACTTCCGGATCCTCGAGCACGGCGCCCCCATCGCCGGCTTCTACCTCGACCTCTATGCCCGCGAGGGCAAGCGCGGCGGCGCCTGGATGGACGAGTGCCGGGTCCGCCGCCTGGAAGGCGACGCGGTGCAGCTACCGGTGGCCTACCTGACCTGCAACTTCACCCGCCCGGTGGGGGACGCCCCGGCGCTGCTGACCCACGACGAGGTCACCACCCTCTTCCACGAGTTTGGCCACGGCCTGCACCACATGCTGACCCGCCAGACCGTCGCCGACATCTCCGGCATCAACGGCGTGGCCTGGGACGCGGTGGAGCTGCCCAGCCAGTTCATGGAGAACTTCTGCTGGGAACGCGAGGGGCTCGACCTGATCGCCGGCCACGTGGAGACCGGCGAGCCGCTGCCCGAGGCGCTCTTCGAGAGGCTGCTGGCGGCCAAGAATTTCCAGTCCGCCATGGGCATGGTGCGCCAGCTGGAGTTCTCGCTGTTCGACTTCCGCCTGCACCGCGAGCTCGCCGCCCCGAGGGCCGCCGACATCCAGGCGCTGCTCGAGGCGGTGCGCGATGCCGTCGCCGTGGTCCCGCGGGCCGACTTCAACCGCTTCCAAAACGGCTTCGGCCACGTCTTCGCCGGCGGCTATGCGGCAGGCTACTACAGCTACAAGTGGGCCGAGGTGCTCTCCGCGGATGCCTGGAGTGCCTTCGAGGAAGCCGGCATCTTCGACCCCGAGACCGGCCGGCGCTTCCGCACCGAGATCCTCGAGCGCGGCGGCTCCCGCGACGCCGCCGAGCTGTTCCGCGCCTTCCGCGGCCGCGAGCCCAGCGTCGAGCCGCTGCTGCGCCACAGTGGCATCCGTGCCGCCTGAGAAGGTTTTGCCGCCGGGTCCCTCGGCGGCCCATCGTGGAATCGTGGAGATGACATGACCGTAACCAAACGCTTTATCGCCGGGGCCATCTGCCCGCGCTGCGCCGAGATGGACCGTATCCGCGCCTGGGAGCAGAACGGCATCCGCTACCGCGACTGCGTCAGCTGTGACTTCTTCGAGCAGTTGCCCATCGAGGACGAGGCCCTGCCGGAGCTCGAGACCCGGGTCAATCGCGAACGCGAGGAGCAGGCTCGCAGCGACCTGCAGACCGTGAAGATCCTCGACCCGAAAGGGCACTGACGCCCATGGGCCAGGGAACGGCCGTCACCCTGCTGCCGCAGCGCCGCCTGCTCGAGCTGCTGGGGCTCGCGGCGGCGGCGGCGCTGCTGGTCGCCCGGCTGGACCTCGCCACCCTGGCCGCCGGGCTGGGACTCTTCCTGTGGGGCATGACCCACCTGGAGGAGGCCATCAAGCGCCTCTCCGGCGGTACCCTGGACCGCTGGCTGCACGCCGCCACCCGCCGCACCTCGCGGGCCATCGCTGTGGGCGCCCTGGCGACCGCGCTGGTCCAGTCCAGCTCGCTGGTGACCCTGCTGGCCATGTCCTTCGTGGGCGCCGGCCTGGTGGCCCTGCCCGCCGGCATCGCGCTGCTGTTCGGGGCCAACCTCGGCACCACCACCGGCGCCTGGCTGATCGCCGGGTTCGGCCTCAAGGCCGACCTCGCCCAGTATGCGATGCCGCTGCTGGCGCTAGGGTTGCTGGGCTCGCGGCTGCTGCAGGGCAGTCGCGCCGGCATCGCCGGTCTGCTGCTCGGCGTGGGCCTGCTGTTGCTGGGCATCGACTTCATGAAGCTGGGCTTCGAGACCTGGCAGGATGACCTCTCCCTGGACGGCCTGGCTGGCGAGCGCCTCTGGCACTGGCCGCTGCTGGTGCTGTTCGGCGTCATGGCCACCGTGGTCATGCAGTCCAGCCACGCCACCCTGCTGATCATCCTCACGGCGCTGGCCTCCGGCCAGCTGCCCTACCTGCCGGCCCTGGCCATCGCCATCGGCGCCAACATCGGCACCACCGTGACCGCGGTGATCGGTGCCTTCGGCGCCAGCACGGCCGGCCGGCGGCTGGCCGGGGCCCACGTGATCTTCAACCTGGTCACGGCGGCCGTGGCCCTGGCCCTGCTGCTGCCGCTGGCCGCGCTGGTGGACCGGCTCGCCGCACTGGTGGACCTGGCGGCCACCGCCTGGCCGCTCAAGCTGGCGCTCTTCCATACTCTCTTCAACGGCCTGGGCATCCTGCTGATGCTGCCCTGGATCCCGCGGCTGGCCGGCGGCCTGGAGCGGCTCTTCCCCGAGCCGGCGAGAGTCTCCCCGGCCCAGGCGCGCTACCTGGAGACCAACGCCCTGCAGCACGCCGACACGGCCCTCGCGGCCATCGAGCAGGAGTGCCGACGGCTCGACCGGCGCACCTACCACCTGCTCGCCTCGGCCATCCTGGTGCCCAGCGCCGAGGCGATCGGCCACCCGCCCAGCCGGGCCGTGATCGAGGCGCCCATCGTCCCCGAGGAGTGGCCGCTGGTGAACGTGCGCTACCACGAGCAGATCAAGCCGCTGATGGCGGAGATCCTCGACTTCTACTCGCGCATCGACACGCCCCTCACCGCGGCCCAGGAGGCACGCCTGGAGACCCTCTATGCCCGCACCCTGCGCCTGGTCGAGGCGGTGCGCTTCGGCGAGGTGCTGCAGCGCAGCCTGCTGCGCCACGCCGCACCGGGGAGCCCCCTTCGCGAGGCCCACGATGACCTGCGCATGGCCCTCGCCGAGGGCCTCAACCGCCTGGCCAACGCCCCGGGAGCCCGCGACATCGAGGCGCCCCTGGAAGAGGTCCGTCGCCACTGGCAGCACGAGCTGGCCGAACGGTTGCGCCAGCATCGCCTCGATCCCTGGCTGGCCTCCTCGCTGATGAACGACCTCCACCAGGCCAGCCGACTGACGGCCGCCCTGACCTCGCCGCACGACGCCGACGCCTGACGGCGCGCCTGGCGCGAGGCGCCGTGCGGGAATCCGCACACCACCAGCCCCGTCCCGTGCGGGATCCCGGCCCCACCCCGCCATCCCCACCTCGACCAAGGTCGAATGAACTTCTTGCAACCATATGAAATACCGGATATTTCAATAAGCAGGCATGGCCATTGCTTTGTGATAGGCGTTGATGCCACCCCGCCCTGGCTCACGGCAGGTCCCACAGCCGATGACCACACTGGGGGGAGATGGCATGCAGCCCCGGGGCAAGACGGCCCGGGCAAATGACAAGAGCACAACCGCATACAGGAGATACGCCATGCGCAACGCAACCTCACGGATCCTCGCCGGCACTCTGGCCGGCTCCCTGCTGGTCGCCGCCTCGGCCTCGGCCCAGACGGACCGCAGCGACTGGCCCGAAAGCTTCACCGTGGGCACCGCCAGCCAGGGCGGCACCTACTTCGTCTACGGCTCCGGCTGGGCCAACCTGATCGCCGACGAGCTGGGCCTCTCCGGCGGCGGCGAGGTCACCGGCGGCCCGACCCAGAACATGGCACTGGTGCATGGCGGCGACGTCGCCCTCGGCCTGACCACCATGGGACCGGCCGCCGAGGCCCTGGCCGGCGAGAGCCCGCTCGCCCCGGGCTTGCCCATGGACAACGTCTGTGCGCTGTTCCCGATGTACGAGACCCCCTTCTCGATCACGGCGCTGGAGGGCAGCGGCATCGAGTCGATCTCCGACATCCCGGACGGCGCCCGCATCGGCTTCGGCCCGGCGGCCTCCACCTCCGACACCTACTTCCCGGCCATGCTCGAGACCCTGGGCGTGGACTTCGACCGCCGCAACGGTGGCTGGTCCGACCTGGGCGGCCAGCTGCAGGACGGCCTGATCGACGTCATCGCCTTCGCCGCCGGCATCCCGATCCCCGCCGTCAGCCAGCTCGAGGTGCAGACCGACGTCAACATCATCGAGTTCACCGAGGAGGAGCAGCAGACGGTGCTCGAGAGCTTCCCGGTCTCCGAGTTCCAGATCCCGGCCAGCACCTACCAGACCCTCGAGGAGGATGCCCGCGCCGTTTCCATGTGGAACTTCACCATCGCCGGCTGTGACCTGCCAGAGGACTTCGTCTATGATGTCACCAAGCTGAGCATGGAAAACAACGACCGCATGCGCAACGTCCACCGCAGCGCCGCCACCAGCATCCCGGAGAACATCAAGTACAACAAGGTACTGCCGTTCCACCCGGGTGCCGTGCGCTGGTACGAGGAGAACGGCTACGAGATCCCGGACGACCTGAAGCTCTGATCCGTTGACCCGACCGCCTCCCGCCACGGCCACAGTGGGCCCGGCGGGGGGCCGTTTCCGTGCCCCTCCGACAACCCCTCTAGGGTGCTTTCCATGTCCCATACCCCCGAATCCCGTGACGACACGCCGCATGACGACGTCGTCGAGACGGTCAACGCCGAGGGCGTCGACGACGCCGCCGTGGAGTCCAACCGGCGACTCTATACCGGCGGGCAGTGGCTGCTCTTCGGTGCCCTGGCCATCGTCTATTCCAGCTTTCACCTGATCTCGCTGAACGTCTATCCGCTGGAGACCTGGTCGTTTCGCATCGTGCACATCGCCGGTGCCCTGGTTCTCGGCTTCGGCCTCTACGCCGGCACCCGCTTCGCCGACGAGACCCATCGTCGCTCCCCCGTCTGGTTCGCCTGGGTGAGCTACGCCATGCTCATCCCCGCCCTCTACGCCCTGGTGCGGGTGGTGATGATGTACCAGGCGATGAGTGGTGGCGCCATGCGCATCGCCCCGCAGATCGAGGCCTGGCACTTCGGTTATCCGCTGATACTGGCCACCGCGGCCGGCATCCTGCTCTCCTGGAGCTATCGTCAGTTCCGCGACCGCCTCTCACCGGCCGACCTGGTGCTGATGGTCTGCGCCCTGGCCGTGGCCGGCTACCTGCTGGTGATGTTCAACAGCCCGCTGCGCGCCTCCACCGGCACCTCCTTCGCGCCCATGGGCATCTCCTACGCGGCCATCGCCGGCTCGCTGCTGATCCTCGAGCTGACCCGCCGCGTCGCCGGCCTGGCGCTGGTGGTGATCTCCGCCATCTTCCTGCTCTACGTCTTCGCTGGCCCCTACCTGCCGGGCTTCCTGGGCTATCCCGGGCTCTCGGTGGGCCGCTTCTTCAGCCAGGTCTACACCGACGCCGGCATCCTCGGGCCGACCACCGCCGTCTCCTCGACCTACATCATCCTGTTCATCATCTTCGCCGCCTTCCTGCAGGCCTCGAAGGTGGGCGACTACTTCGTCAACTTCGCCTTCGCCGCCGCCGGCCGGGCCCGCGGCGGCCCCGCCAAGGTATCGATCTTCGCCTCCGGCCTGATGGGCATGATCAACGGCACCAGCGCCGGCAACGTGGTCTCCACCGGCTCGCTGACCATCCCGCTGATGAAGAAGGTGGGCTATCCGGCCCGCAGTGCCGGCGCCATCGAGGCTGCAGCCTCCACCGGCGGGCAGATCATGCCGCCGATCATGGGCGCGGGCGCCTTCATCATGGCCGAGATCACCGGCATCCCCTACACCGATATCGCCGTGGCGGCGCTGATTCCCGCCATCCTCTACTTCGCCTCGATCTACTTCATGGTGGACTTCGAGGCGGCCCGCACGGGCATGCGCGGCATGCGCAAGGACGAGATCCCGCTGTTCTCGAAGCTGGTCAAGCAAGTCTACCTGTTCGCACCGATCATCATCCTGATCGCCGCGCTGTTCATGGGCTACTCGGTGATCCGCGCCGGCACCCTGGCCACCGCCTCGGCGGCCGTGGTGAGCTGGTTCTCGCCCCACAAGATGGGCATCCCCGCCATCCTCAGGGCCCTGCAGCTGGCCGGCACCATGGCCATTCAGATCATCGCCGTGTGCGCCTGCGCCGGTCTGATCGTCGGCGTGATCTCGCTGACCGGGGTCGGCGCGCGCTTCTCCTCGCTGCTGCTCGGCCTGGCCGGGGTCAGCCAGCTGCTGGCGCTGTTCTTCGCCATGTGCATCTCGATCCTGCTGGGCATGGGCATGCCGACGACCGCCGCCTACGCGGTGGCCGCCTCGGTGGTCGCCCCGGGCCTGATCAACATCGGTATCCAGCCGCTGGTGGCGCACTTCTTCGTGTTCTACTTTGCGGTGGTCTCGGCGATCACCCCGCCGGTGGCCCTGGCCTCCTATGCGGCGGCGGGTATCTCGGGCGACAACGCCATGGGCACCTCGGTGGCCTCGTTCAAGATCGGCCTGGCGGCCTTCATCGTGCCCTTCATGTTCTTCTACAGCCCCGCCATGCTGATGGAGGGCAGCTGGATGCAGATCCTGCGCGTGGGCGTGACCGCCACCCTGGGCATCGTGCTGCTGTCGGCCACCGTCCAGGCCTGGTTCTTCGGGCCGGTCAAGACCTGGCAGCGCCTGGTGATGCTGCTCGGGGCGCTGTTCATGATCTACGGCGGCATCTATTCCGACATCGCGGGCCTCGCCATCGGCGCGCTGATGTTCATGATGCAGCGCGGCCGCCATGGCGGAAGGGGCAAGGCCGTTCCCGCCGGCTGAGCGCGACGCCTCCCCTGGAACGCAACGGGCCCCGTCATTGGCGGGGCCCGTTGCGTTGCGGCGAAGGCCGCGTCAACCGGTGATGTTGTCGAGGATACGCAGGCAGGGGGTCGACTGATTCAGCGTATAGAAATGCAGGCCCGGGGCGCCGCCATCGAGCAACCGCTGGCAGAGCCGCGAGATCACCTCCTCGCCGAAGGCACCGATGGCCTCGCTGTCGTCGCCATAGCTCTCGAGCTGCTTGCGGATCCAGCGCGGGATCTCGGCCCCGCAGGCATCCGAGAAGCGCGCCAGCTTGGTGTAGTTGGTGATCGGCATGATGCCCGGCACGATGGGCGCCTCGACACCCAGGGCACGAGCCCGCTCGACGAAGTGGAAGTAGGCCTCGGCGCTGAAGAAGTACTGGGTGATGGCGATGTCGGCCCCGGCCTTCATCTTGCGGGCGAAGTTCGACAGGTCCTGCTCGAGGTTCGACGCCTGGGGATGGGACTCCGGGTAGGCGGCCACGGCGATCTCGAAGTGGTCGCCGGTCTCCTCGCGGATGAACTCGACCAGCTCGTTGGCGTAGCGCAGCTGGCCGATGCCGCCCCCGCCCATGCCGGAGGGCAGGTCGCCGCGCAGGGCCACCAGGCTGTCGATCCCCTCCTCCCGGTAGCGCGAGAGCAGCTCGCGCAGCGCGCCCTTGTCGCTGCCGATGCAGGAAAGGTGTGGCGCGGTGGTGAAACCGGACTCGCGCACCATCCGCACGGTGTTCAGGGTGCGGTCCTGGGTGGAGCCCCCGGCACCGTAGGTGACCGAGAAGAAGCGCGGCGCGCGGCTGGCCAGGGCATCGCGAACGCCGACCAGCTTCTCGCGCCCGGCGTCGGTGTTGGGCGGAAAGAACTCGAAGCTGATCCCCAGCGGGTGTTCCTGCGTGCTCATCGGCTTACCTCATGAAAATGATGCATATTGCGGCTATTCTGACGGCTGGCTGTGCTGCCGACCAATGAAAGATACGCGACGCCACATCAATCCTGTTCATGCAGAAGCGGTCCCACGGCCGCCAGGACCCAAGGAAGGACATGACCCCGATCGACCCCGGCACCCTGATGGGCCCGCTCTGGACCCTGCTCGCCTATATCGGCCTGGGCTGGCTGGCCGCCCGCCGGCTGTCGGTGGACCCGCGTCCCGTCGCCACTCTGCTGATCTACCTGGTCGCCCCGCTGACCTTCTTCCGCGGGCTGGTCCAGGGCGGCCCCACGCCCGGCTACCTGCTGCTCACCGCGGCGCTCTTCACGGTGGCCAGCCTGATCGCCGTGGTCGTCCACCGGCTGGCAAGGCGGGGCTTCGCCCCACCGGAGAGCGCCCTGCTGGCCTTCTCCTCCGGCACCGGCAACACCGGCTACTTCGGCCTGCCGGTGGCCCTGGTGCTGCTGCCGCCCCAGGGGGTGACGCTGTATCTCTTCGGCGTGCTGGGGGTGACCCTCTACGAGTTCACGGTGGGCTTCTACTTGAGCGCCCGGGGGCAGTTTTCGGTGCGCCAGAGCCTGGTCAAGATCGCCCGGCTGCCGCTGATCTACGCCTTCCTCGCCGCCCTGCTGGTAAGCGGCTTAGGGCTCGGGGTGCCAGACGCGGTGATGCAGGGGCTGGCCGCCTTCCCGGCGACCTACACCCTGCTCGGCATGATGATCATCGGCATGACCCTGGGACGGGTCAGCGTACGGGAGTTCGATCTGCGTTTCATTGGCGCCTGCGTGGCGATCCGCTATGGCCTCTGGCCACTGCTGTCGCTGGCCGGGGTGCTGGGCCTGCAGGCACTCATCCCGCTCTCGGGCGAACTCGCCCTGGCGCTGCTGCTGATCGGCGTGGTGCCCATGGCCGCCAACGTGGTGGTGGTGGCCATGGAGCTCGGCATCGCCCCGGAGAAGGGCGCCCTGGCGGTGCTGATCACCACCCTGGCCGCGCCGCTGCTGATCCCGCTCTACCTGACGCTGATGATGCAACTGGCCGGGCTGTGACTGAGCTCTCCTGATCACGCACAGCGAGAGGCGCCGGGGGCAGGCCGAAGAGGAGGTCCTACGCCAGGGGTGAGGAGGATCCCTCCGAACGGGCTGGCCATGGATGGCCAGCACTGGCCCTGCAAGCGGAGCAGGATGCGAGAGCGAAGCAGGGCGTCGGTAGCTTACAGGGAGGTATTCACAGCGCCTCCTCGATGGTCCGGCACCCCGGGGCTTACCGCCGGATCAGCCTTGAGCGATCGATCTATTTGCGATAGCCCTGCCCAGCAACATAGCGTTAGTAACGATAGGCATCCGGCTTGTAGGGGCCGTCGACGGCGACGCCGGTGTAGTCGGCCTGCTCCTCGGTCAGGCGCGTGACCACCCCGCCGAAGCCCTGCACCATGTAGCGGGCCACCTCCTCGTCGAGGTGGCGCGGCAGCACCGTCACGCCGAGGGCGTCACGCCGATCGCCCTCGGGCAGCTCGGCGAAGCGGCCATCGAAGAGGTGGATCTGCGCCAGCACCTGGTTGGCGAAGGAGCCATCCATCACCCGGGAGGGGTGGCCGGTGGCGTTACCCAGATTCACCAAGCGACCCTCGGAGAGCAGGATCAGGTAGTCGCGACTGTCGGGGTCGAAGCTTCCCGGTTTGCTGTCCCGGTAGATCTGGTGCACCTGGGGCTTCACCTCCTCCCAGTGCCAGTGACGACGCATGTAGGCGGTATCGATCTCGCTGTCGAAGTGGCCGATGTTGCAGACCACCGCACCCGGCTTGAGCGCCTGGAGCATGGCGGCATCGCAGGCATGGATGTTACCGGTGGCGGTCACCACCAGGTCGACCCGCGCGAGCAGCTCACCGTCGAGGCTCTCCAGGCCGCGGTTGAGGCCCGCCCGGTAGGGCGAGACCACCTCGAAGCCGTCCATGCAGGCCTGCATGGCGCAGATCGGGTCGATCTCCACGATGCGCACGATCATGCCTTCCTGGCGCAGCGAGGCGGCCGAACCCTTGCCCACGTCGCCATAGCCCACCACCAGTGCCTGCTTGCCGGCCAGCAGATGGTCGGTGGCACGCTTGATGGCATCGTTGAGCGAGTGGCGGCAGCCGTACTTGTTGTCGTTCTTCGACTTGGTAACGGCATCGTTGACGTTGATCGCCGGCACCTTGAGCAGGCCGTCGCGCAGCATCTCCTGCAGGCGATGCACCCCGGTGGTGGTCTCCTCGCTGATGCCGTGGATGGCGTCCAGCAGCTCGGGGCGCTTCTCGTGGAGCAGCGCCGTCAGGTCACCGCCGTCATCCAGCACCAGGTTGGGGGTCCAGCCGTCGGGGCCCGCCACCGTCTGCTCGATGCACCACCAGAACGCCTCCTCGCTCTCGCCCTTCCAGGCGAACACCGGGATGCCCGCGGCGGCGATGGCGGCCGCCGCATGGTCCTGGGTGGAGAAGATGTTGCAGGACGACCAGCGCACGCTGGCCCCCAGATCGATCAGCGTCTCGATCAGCACCGCCGTCTGGATGGTCATGTGGATGCAGCCAGCGATACGCGCGCCGGCCAGCGGCTGCGCGGCGCGGTACTTGTCGCGGATCGTCATCAGGGCCGGCATCTCGGTCTCGGCGATGCGGATCTCGCGACGTCCCCAGGCGGCGAGGGAGAGATCGGCGACCTTGCAGTCGGTGGCCACGGGCGCGGAAACGGCGGGGTGGTTCATCGTGCAGCACCTCTTGTTCAGGACGAAAAGCATGTGTTCAGGACGAAAAGCTTGATCCTCACTATAGGCAGTGAGCCCAACCCCGGACAACCAACGCAGGCGCGTGCCTAGAAGCCGTCGATGCCGGCCTCGCCCAGCCGCCGCGCCAGGGCCCGCACCTCGGGATGGGCGAAGAAGTCGACCAGCGCCGTGGCGCGACCGGCGCCCACCCCGGGCAACGCCGACCAGGCGCTGCGGTCGTAGCCGATCAGGGTCACCCAATCTGCCGGCAGAGCGGCCTCGACGCCAGGCGGCGCCCCCAGCGCCTGCAGCCAGCGGGGAAACGCTGCCGCCCGCGTGGTCTCGAAGGCAGCCCTCAGGGCCCCGGCACGAACCTCGCCGATGCCGTGGGCGCGGCGCAACGCCCGTTCGTCCAGGGCCAGCCAGTCGAGCAGGCCGGTGACCAGCCCCGCCTCGACCAGCGACTGCCAGGTGCCCGGCCCCACGCCGGGCAGGTCGAGCCCCTGCGGGCCGCCCAGCCAGGCCAGGCGCTCGAGGAACTGCGCCTCGCAGTCCGGCAGCGGCCGGAAGCAGCTCAAGGCGTGGTAGTCAGCCGCCGCGGGTGGGACGATCGCCGGGCGCTCGGCGGCTCGCCAGGCCACCGCCTCCAGCCGGGGAATCGTCAGGCCGGCCAGGGCGATCACCACCTGGTCGCCGGGACGGATGTCGAGCTCGCGCCAGCGCGCCAGCGACCCCAGGCCGACCCGGCGGATCGTGCGGCCCGCCAGCGCGACGGGATGCAGGTGCAGCAAGGGCGTGATGCGCCCGGTACGGCCGATGCGGAACTCGACGCCGCGCACCTCGGCGAGCGCCTCCCGAGGCGGATGCTTCCAGGCCGCGGCCCAGCCCGGCGGCTCGGCCCGCCACGCCTGCCCGGGCGGGCGGCTCCCCTGGCGCAGCACCACGCCATCCGTGGCGAAGGGCAGCGGGCCGCGATACCAGCGCTCCCGCCACCCGGCCACCTCTTCCAGGGTCTCGACCCGGCGGGTCAGCGCAACGGCCTCGCCGAAGCCCAAACGCCTCAGCCCCTCGAGCCGCTCGCCCATGTCTCGAGGACCATCCGGCCAGTCCCAGACGAACAGGCCGATGCGGCGCGCCGCGTCGGCCTCCAGGGCATCGCGCGCCATCAGCCCGGCCACCGCGCTGCGTGCCCCGGCCGTGCCCGCCTCGGCCTGGACGTGATCCGCCAGGCGCAGATGGAGCTCGCCCTGCAGGACCACATCGATGGCCTCCGGCAGCCGCGCGGGGATCGCCGGGAGGCGGCGGGCCGCCGCCGTCCAGTCCTGGCCATGCTGACCGTCCCCACGGCTGACCGCCCGCGCCAGACGCCCCTGCTCATAGGCCAGGGTCACCGCCACGCCGTCCACCTTGGGCTGCACCCAGACGTCGTCGCGGCGCGCCAGCCAGCGGCGCACCGCGGCCTCGTCGGCGAGCTTGGCGAGCCCGGTCTGGGCAACGGGATGGCGCACCGGGCCGGCCGGCCGCGAGTCGTCGCGCGAGGCGTCTACGTCCAGCCCGGGAAAGCAGCGCTGCCAGGCCGCGAGCCGCTCCCGGGCCTGCTCATAGACATCATCGGAGACCGGCGACTCGCCCCGCCGGTAATAGGCGTCGTCCCACCCGGCCAGCCGCTCGGCCATGGCGGCAAGCTCGCGCTCGGCCCGCTCGCCGGACCAGTCGGGACAGGCCATGGCCAGGGACGGGATAAACGCGATGGCAAGGGCCAGCAGCCAGCTGGCCAGGTAACGGGGCATCACAGCAGCTCCCACGCAATGTCTGCCCTGACCATAGCAGCAGGCCCCGCATGGCGCTGCCAGCGGGACCTGTCATCGCCTGTAGGCGATATCCTACAGGCCGGCGGCCTGGCGCAGGGCGTGGGCGCGGTCGATCTTCTCCCAGGGGAAGGCCGTGAAGGTCTCGGTATGCGCCTGGCCCTGGGTGTCGGTCCAGCGGTAGCGGGTCTCGAAGGGCTCGCGACCGAAGTGGCCGTAGGCCGCGGTCAGCTGGTACATGGGATGCAGCAGGTCGAGCATGCGGGTGATGGCGTTGGGCCGCAGGTCGAAGTGCTCGCGCACCAGCGCGATGATGCGTGCGTCGTCCACCCGGCCGGTACCGAAGGTGTTGACGGAGACCGAGGTGGGCTCGGCCACACCGATGGCGTAGGAGACCTGGATCTCGCACTTGTCGGCCAGGCCGGCAGCGACCAGGTTCTTGGCCACGTAGCGGCCCGCATAGGCGGCGCTGCGGTCGACCTTGGAGGGGTCCTTGCCGGAGAAGGCGCCGCCACCGTGGCGGGCGGTGCCGCCGTAGGTGTCGACGATGATCTTGCGCCCGGTCAGGCCGCAGTCACCCACCGGGCCGCCGATCACGAACTTGCCGGTGGGGTTGATGTGGTACTGGGTGGTCGCGGTCAGCCACTCGGCGGGGATCACCTGCTCGATGATCTCGCGGCGCACCATCTTGCGCAGCTCCTCCTGGTCGATCTCCGGGTCGTGCTGGGTGGAGAGCACCACGGCATCCACGGCGCAGGGCTTGCCCGCCGCGTCGTAACGGAAGGTCAGCTGGCTCTTGGCGTCGGGGCGCAGCCAGGGCAGCAGGCCATGTTTGCGCAGCTCGGCCTGACGCTCCACCAGCCGGTGCGCATAGTGGATCGGCGCCGGCATGTAGGCGTCGGTCTCGTTGGTGGCGTAGCCGAACATCAGGCCCTGGTCGCCGGCGCCCTGGTCCTCGGGCTTGGTGCGGTCGACGCCCTGGGCGATGTCCACGCTCTGCTTGCCGATCAGGTTGAGCACGCCACAGGTCTCGCCGTCGAAGCCGACGTCCGAGGAGGTGTAGCCGATGCCGGTGATCACCTCGCGCACCAGCGCCTCCAGATCGACCCAGGCCGAGGTGGTAATCTCGCCAGCGACGATGGCCACGCCGGTCTTGACCAGGGTCTCGCAGGCCACCCGGGCGTTCTTGTCGCGGGCGATGATGGCGTCGAGCACCGCATCGGAGATCTGGTCGGCAATCTTGTCCGGATGCCCTTCGGACACGGACTCGGAGGTGAACAGAGAGTATTCGCTCATGGCGTCCTCGGCCCTCTTCGTATCGGCAATAGGCAGTCGCGAAGTCTACACGCTGCGACTCCCCCGGGCATCCACGATTTGATGCAGGGCGGCAAGTCGGCGACAATAGACGCCCAAATTCGACCGCGACGCCCCGTCTCGCGGCGTCACCCAGCCAGAAGTCACGTCCGGCCAAGTCCCCCCTGGCCCGTCCGTGTCGTTGCCTACTTTCTGCCGCAGGCGAGGAGCTTCCCATGCCGTCCCGTTTCGAACTGGCCAATGCCATACGCGCCCTGTCCATGGATGCCGTCCAGAAGGCCAAGTCCGGCCACCCCGGCGCCCCCATGGGCATGGCCGACATCGCCGAGGTGCTGTGGAACGACTACCTCGTCCACAACCCGGCCGACCCGCACTGGCCCGATCGCGACCGCTTCGTGCTCTCCAACGGCCACGGCTCCATGCTGCTCTACTCCCTGCTGCACCTGACCGGCTACGAGCTCGGCCTCGAGGAGCTGCAGAACTTCCGCCAGCTGCACGCCAAGACCGCCGGTCACCCGGAGTACGGCTATGCGCCGGGCGTCGAGACCACCACTGGCCCGCTGGGCCAGGGCCTGGCCAACGCCGTGGGCATGGCGCTGGCCGAGCGCACCCTGGCGGCCCAGTTCAACCGCCCCGGCCACACCATCATCGACCACCACACCTACTGCTTCGTCGGCGACGGCTGCCTGATGGAGGGCATCTCCCACGAGGTCGGCTCGCTGGCCGGCACCCAGGGCCTGGGCAAGCTGATCACCTTCTACGACGACAACGGCATCTCCATCGATGGCGAGGTCGAGGGCTGGTTCACTGACGACACCGCCAAGCGCTTCGAGGCTTACGGCTGGCACGTGGTGCCCAACGTCGACGGGCACCAGCCCGAGGAGGTCAAGGCCGCCATCGAGCTGGCGCGCAGCCACGATGACCGGCCGAGCCTGATCATCTGCAAGACCATCATCGGCTTCGGCGCCCCCAACAAGCAGGGCAAGGAGGAGTGCCACGGCGCCGCGCTCGGCGACGAGGAAGTGGCCGCTGCCCGCAAGCAGCTCGGCTGGCCGCATGCTCCCTTCCACGTGCCCGAGGAGATCTACCAGGGCTGGGATGCCGCCGAGGCCGGACAGGCCCGCCAGGACGCCTGGCAGGAGCGCTTCGCGTGCTACGCCGAGGCCTTCCCGGAGCTGGCCCGGGAATTCCAGCGCCGCCTCAAGGGCGACCTGCCGACCAGCATCACCAGCGAGGCGATGATCGAGGCCGCCCAGGCCAAGGGCGACAGCGTGGCCAGTCGCAAGGCCTCGCTGGCCTGCCTCGACGAACTCGGCCCCCAGATGCCCGAGCTGCTCGGCGGCAGTGCCGACCTGGCCCCCTCCAACCTGACCTTCTGGAAGGGCGCCCAGGCGATCAGCGTCACCGAGCCGGGGGGCAACTACCTGCACTACGGGGTGCGCGAGTTCGGCATGGGCGCCATCATGAACGGCATCGCCGTCCACGGCGGCTTCGTGCCCTATGGCGCCACCTTCCTGATCTTCATGGAATACATGCGCAACAGCCTGCGCATGGCGGCGTTGATGGGCCAACAGACGATCTACGTCTTCACCCACGACTCCATCGGCCTGGGCGAGGACGGCCCCACCCACCAGCCCATCGAGCAGCTGACCACCCTGCGCTCCACCCCCAACCTCGCCACCTGGCGCCCCTGCGACAGCGTGGAGACCGCCGCCGCCTGGGACGTTGCCATCAAGCGTCGCTCCGGCCCCACCGCCCTGGTCTTCTCCCGCCAGAGCCTGCCGCACCAGGCGCGCAGCCGGCAGCAACTGGCCGACATCCAGCGCGGTGGGTACGTATTGAAAGAGAGTATCCTCAAGGACAAGGTGGTGACGCCTGACCTTATCCTGATCGCCACCGGCTCCGAGGTCGGCCTGGCCATGGACGCCGCGGCCCGGCTCGAGGAACAGGGCCGCGCGGTACGCGTGGTCTCCATGCCCTCCACCGACCTCTTCGACCGCCAGGACGCCGAGTATCGCGAGGCCGTGCTGCCCGCCGCCGTCACCGCGCGCCTGGCCGTCGAGGCCGGCCATCGCGACTTCTGGTACAAGTACGTGGGGCTGAACGGTGCGATCGTCGGCATGACCACCTTCGGCGAGTCCGCCCCGGCCGGCGACCTGTTCAAGCACTTCGGCTTCACCGTGGACCACGTGGTTGCCGAGGCCTCAATCCTGCTGGACTGAGCCCGTCAGGCGATAGCCGCTCCCCCTGTCCCGAACGCAAGCGGGCCCGGCAGATGCCGGGCCCGCGCTTGCGTTGGTGGCCACCATCGCGTTAGGCGAGGGTCACTTCCGGTGACAGGTAGACGTCCTGGATGGCGTTGAGCAGCGCGACGCCCTCGGCCATGGGCTTCTGGAACGCCTTGCGCCCGGAGATCAGCCCCATGCCCCCGGCACGCTTGTTGATCACCGCGGTGCGCACCGCCTCGCCGAGGTCGGAGGCGCCCTTGGAGCCACCGCCGGAGTTGATCAGCCCGGCACGGCCCAGGTAGCAGTTGGCCACCTGGTAGCGCGTCAGGTCGATGGGGTGGTCCGAGGTCAGCTCGTCGTAGACCTTGGCATGGGTGTGGCCGAAACCGATGTCGCGGTAGCCGCCATTGGTCTCGGGCAGCTTCTGCTTGACGATATCGGCCTTGAGGGTGGCCGCCAGGTAGTTGGCCTGGCCGGTCAGGTCGGCGGCCACGTGGTAGTCGGTGCCGTCCTTCTTGAAGTCCGGGTTACGCAGGTAGGCCCAGAGCACCGTGACCATGCCCAGCTTGTGGGCGCGCTCGAAGGCCTCGCTGATCTCCATGATCTGGCGACGGCTCTCGTGGGAGCCGAAGTAGATGGTCGCCCCCACGGCCACGCAGCCCATCTCGAAGGCCTGCTCGACCTGGGCGAACAGCGTCTGGTCATAGATCGCCGGGTAGCTCAGCGTCTCGTTGTGGTTGAGCTTGAGGATCATCGGTATCCGGTGGGCGTAGCGGCGCGCCACGGCGGCCAGCCCGCCGAGGGTCGAGGCCACGGCGTTGCAACCGCCCTCGATGGCCAGCTCGACGATGTTGGCCGGGTCGAAGTAGCGCGGGTTCGGCGCGAAGGAGGCCCCCGCCGAGTGCTCGATGCCCTGGTCCACCGGCAGGATGCTGAGATAGCCGGTGCCAGCCAGGCGGCCATGATCGAAGAGCGCCTGCATGTTGCGCAGCACGTTGGGACGACGGTCGCTCGGGGCCATCACCCGGTCAACGAAGTCCGGGCCGGGCGGGTGTATCGTCTCGGCGGGCACGCCACGGCAGACGTGTCCCAGCAGGGTGTCGGCCTCGCTGCCCAGCAGCTTGGTGATATCGCTCATCTCACTCCTCTCCTTGGTACCGGTGAATGCGCACTTCCCAGCGTAGGGGAAAATCGTACCCAGCGGGCGCCCTGCTGGCAAAACCGGCGAGTTCGCCAGAGCAGACGTCGATGGCGCAAATGCGCTAGAATCGCCTCTTCGTGTTTCCCGGCTCCGGAGTCCCTGTCACCCCCCATGGCCCTTCGCATCGCCATCAACGGATACGGCCGCATCGGCCAGTGCGTACTGCGCGCCCTCGTCGAGAGCGAGGCGTCACGCCACCCCGCACACGACGAACCGCAGCTGGAGATCGTGGCGATCAACGAGCTCTCGGACCTCGCCACCATCGCCTACCTGACCCGCTACGACACCACCCATGGCCGCTTCCCCGGCAGCGTGGCGGTGGAGGGCGAGCGTCTGGTGGTGAACGGCCGGGCCATCCGGGTGCTATGCGAGCCCGACCCGGCGAGACTGCCCTGGGCCGAGCTCGGCATCGACTTGGTGCTGGAGTGCTCCGGCAGCTTTCGCGACCGCACCACCGCCGAACGCCATCTCGCCTCCGGCGCCGGCCGGCTGCTGTTCTCCCAGCCCGCGGAGAGCGACGTCGATGCCACCATCGTCAGCGGCATCAACGACCATACCCTGGCCGCGCACCACCGCATCATCTCCGCGGCCTCCTGTACCACCCACTGCCTGGTGCCGGTGCTCACCGTGCTCGACGAGGCGCTCGAGATCGAACACGGCGTGACCACCACCATCCATTCGGCGATGAACGACCAGCCGGTGATCGACGCCTACCACCAGACCGACCTGCGCCTGACCCGCTCGGCGATGCACTCCATCGTGCCGGTGGACACCGGGCTGGCGCGCGGCATCAACCGCCTGATGCCCCACCTGGCCGGCCGCTTCGAGTGCCTGCACATGCGGGTGCCGACCATCAACGTCTCGGCCATGGACCTGTCGATCTGCGTGCGCCGCGACACCACGGCCGAGGCGGTCAATGCCCTGCTGCGCGAGGCGAGCCGTGACCGCCTCGCCGGGCGGCTCGGCTACACCGAGGAGCCGGTGGCCTCGGTCGACTTCAACCACGATCCGCGCTCGGGTATCGTGGACGCCACCCAGACCCGGGTGGCCGGTGGCCGCCTGATCAAGCTGCTGTGCTGGTTCGACAACGAATGGGGCTTCGCCAACCGGATGCTCGATGTCGCCCGGCGCCTGGCCGCCCTGCCCCCGGCACCGCCCGATACCCCCGACAGATGACGTCCCTTCGGCTTTCCCCAGACGAGGAACCTGCTCCCATGAACGTGCGCAAGATGACCGACCTCGACCTCAACGGCCAGCGCGTGCTGATCCGCGAAGACCTGAACGTGCCCGTCAAGCACGGCAAGGTGACCAGCGACGCCCGCCTGCGGGCCAGCCTGCCAACCATCCAGGCCGCCCTGGACGGCGGCGCCCGGGTGATGCTGATGAGCCACCTGGGCCGTCCCACCGAGGGCGAGCCGGCCGAGGCGTTCTCGCTGGCCCCGGTGGCCGAACACCTGAGCGAGCTGTTGGGCCGCCCGGTACGCCTGGTCGCCGATTACCTGGGCAGTGACGTCACGGTCGCCGACGGCGAGGTGGTGCTGCTGGAGAACGTGCGCTTCAACTCGGGCGAGAAGAAGGACGACGAGGCGCTCGCCCGGCAGTACGCCGCGCTCTGCGACGTCTTCGTGATGGATGCCTTCGGCACCGCTCACCGCGCCCAGGCCTCCACCCATGGCGTGGCGCGCTTCGCCCCCACCGCCTGTGCCGGCCCGCTGCTGGCCGCCGAGCTCGACGCCCTGGAGAAGGCGCTCGCCACCCCGGCACGCCCCATGGTCGCCATCGTCGGCGGCTCCAAGGTCTCCACCAAGCTCGAGGTCCTCAATGCGCTTTCGGAGCGTTGCGATCAGCTGATCGTCGGCGGCGGCATCGCCAACACCTTCATCGCCGCGGCCGGCTACAACGTCGGCAAGTCGCTGCACGAGGCCGACCTGGTCGACCAGGCCAAGGCGCTGATGGCGAGGGTCGAGATTCCGCTGCCCTCTGATGTGGTGGTGGCCACCGAGGTTTCCGAGTCGGCCGAGGCCGTGGTCAAGCCGGTCGACCAGGTGACCGACGACGAGATGATCCTCGACATCGGCCCGGAGACCGCCGGCCGCCTGGGCGGCCTGCTCAAGGATGCCGGCACCATCCTGTGGAACGGCCCGGTGGGCGTGTTCGAGATCGACCAGTTCGGCAAGGGGACCGAGGCGCTGTCGCGGGCCATCGCCGAGAGCAACGGCTTCTCCATCGCCGGCGGCGGCGACACCCTGGCGGCCATCGACAAGTACGCCATCGAGGCCCAGGTCTCCTACATTTCCACCGGCGGCGGCGCCTTCCTCGAATACGTGGAAGGCAAGACCCTGCCGGCGGTGAAGGCCCTGGAAGACGCCGCCGCACACTGAGCCACCCGCTCCCTCGAACTCCACTATCCGGCGCGGCCGCAACGGCCGCGCCGTCATGACGTCCTATCTATACAGAACAGGTGAATCCATGGCTCTGATCAGCATGCGCCAGCTGCTGGACCACGCCGCCGAGCATGGCTACGGCGTGCCGGCCTTCAACGTCAACAACCTCGAGCAGATGCGCGCCATCATGGAGGCCGCCGACGAGACCGACTCGCCGGTGATCGTCCAGGCCTCCGCCGGCGCCCGCAAGTATGCCGGCGCCCCCTTCCTGCGCCACCTGATCCTGGCCGCCGTGGAGGAGTTCCCGCACATCCCCGTGGTCATGCACCAGGACCACGGCACCAGCCCCGCCGTCTGCCAGCGTTCCATCCAGCTCGGTTTCTCCTCGGTGATGATGGACGGCTCCCTGGGCGAGGACGGCAAGACCCCGATGGACTACACCTACAACGTCGACGTCACCCGCCGCACCGTGGAGATGGCCCACGCCTGTGGCGTCTCGGTGGAGGGCGAGCTGGGCTGCCTGGGCAGCCTGGAGACCGGCATGGCCGGCGAGGAGGACGGCATCGGCGCCGCGGGCAAGCTGGACCACGACCAGCTGCTCACCGACCCGGAAGAGGCCGCCGACTTCGTCAAGGCCACCGGGGTCGACGCCCTGGCCATCGCCATCGGCACCAGCCACGGCGCCTACAAGTTCACCAAGCCGCCCACCGGTGACACCCTCTCCATCCAGCGCATCAAGCAGATCCACGAGCGCATCCCGGAGACCCACCTGGTGATGCATGGCTCCTCGTCGGTGCCCCAGGAGTGGCTGGAGATCATCAACGAGTTCGGCGGCAAGATGCCCGAGACCTACGGCGTGCCGGTCGAAGAGATCGTCGAGGGCATCCGCCACGGCGTGCGCAAGGTCAACGTCGACACCGACCTGCGCCTGGCCTCCACCGGGGCGGTGCGCCGCTTCCTGGCCGAGAACCCCGCCGAGTTCGATCCGCGCAAGTTCCTCAAGGCCTCCACGGCGGCCATGAAGGCGATCTGCAAGGCGCGCTACGAGGCCTTCGGCACCGCCGGCCAGGCCAGCAAGATCACGCCGATCGACCTCGAAGCCATGTACCTGCGCTACGAGCGCGGCGAGCTCGACCCCAAGGTATCGTGATCCCGTCAGCCTGAACCGTCAGGGCGGCCCCAAGGGGCCGCCCTTGTCGTTGCGCGCCAGGCATCGCCGATGCCGCATCGCACCATTCAAGAACACTGTTCACAAAAAAGGGAAACTGGGCTTTAATATTGGGCAGGAAGACCCGACATCTGTAACAATGAGCATATAACGTTCTGATTCTTCGTGAGGCCCGGTGATGGCACGCCCCCTCTGCCTGCTCTTCGATTGCGACGGCACCCTGGTCGACAGCGAGCCACTGCTCGCCGACGAGATGTCGTCGAGCCTGACCGACGCCGGCCTGCCCTTCCAGGCCAGCGACTACATGGGAGAGTTCCGCGGGGCCCGCTTTCGCCACATCGTCGCCGAACTGGAGCGCCGCCACGGCCACGTGGACCCGGCGCGACTCGACACCCTCGAGTGTCGCATGCGCGCCAACCTCAACCGACGCCTGGCCAGCGAGCTGATCGCCATCAATGGCGCCACCGAGGCGCTGGCCGCTCTCGCCGGCCATCCCATGGGGGTGGTCTCCAATGGCCCGGAGAACAAGATCCGTACCTCGCTCGAGGCCACCGGGCTTGCCGAGGTATTCGGCAAGCGCCTGTTCAGCGCCTATACGGCCAACTGCTGGAAGCCCGACCCCTGCCTGTTCCGCCATGCCGCCAGCCTGATGGGCTTCGCGCCGGAGGAGTGCGTGGTCATCGACGATGCCCTGGTGGGCGTCAGGGGCGCGCTGGCGGCCGGTATGACGGTGATCCACCTCAATCGCTTCCCCGACGTCGAGGAAACGCCGGAGGGGGCCATCATGATCAGCAACATGTTCCAGCTGCCCACGGTGATCGGCCACCTGGAGAGTGGCCGCGCCCTGGCTGCCCACGCCTGATATCCACCGCTCCTCCTGCCACACCGCCTGTGGACAGCGGCCGCGGATGCAGAGCGCCCGCCGCAGGATTATCATCGGCCGAATATTCTCCAACACGAGGAGGCCGACATGGCATCCCTGAAGGATCAGCTCGGCGGCCTGGTCTACTCCACCGAACATGGCGATACCTGCCCGGAGTGCCGCCGGCCCCTGGCCGAGTGCGAGTGTGCCGAGCTGGCCGAACGGGCCCGTCTGGCCGAGCTCGACGGCATCGTGCGCATCCGCCGCGAGACCAGCGGCCGCAAGGGCAAGGGCGTGACCACCCTCGAGGGCATCTCGCTGCCCGAAGGCGAGCTCAAGGCTCTGGCCAAGCAACTGAAGAAGCGCTGCGGCACCGGCGGGGCGGTCAAGGAGGGCGTCGTCGAGATCCAGGGCGACCACCGCGAGCTGCTCAAGGGCGAACTCGAGAAGCGCGGCTACCGGGTCAGGCTGGCCGGCGGTTGATGCCTCGGGGCGCGCCGCCCGCCAGCAGCTCGCACAGCGAGGCCAGGGCCTCGGCCGGGGCGTTTACCTTCAGCGCATAGAGCGCATCGGCCCGGGTGCGGCCGAGGTTGAGACAGGCGATGGGCCGGCCCTCCCGGGCCGACGCCCGGGCGAAGCGGAAGCCGGAAAAGACCATCAGCGAGGAACCCACCACCAGCAGCGCATCGCTCTCGCCCTGCAGGGTGAAGGCGACCTCCACGGTGGTGCGCGGCACGCTGTCGCCGAAGAACACCACGTCGGGCTTGTAGATGCCGTCGCCGCAGCGCGTGCAGTCGGGCACCCGGAACCCCGAGAAGTCGGCCTCCAGGTCGGCGTCGCCGTCCGGGCCCGCCCGGGCGCCGGCCTCCAGCCAGTGCGGGTTGCGCTCGGCCAGCTCGGCATGCAGGTCATGGCGCATGCGCCGGGCACCGCAGCCCATGCAGCGCACCATGTCGGCACGGCCGTGCAGGTCGATCACCCGCCGCGAGCCGGCCCGCTGGTGCAGGCCATCAACGTTCTGGGTGATCACCCCGCTGACATGGCCCAGCGCCTCGAGCCGCGCCAGGGCCGCGTGGGCCGCATTGGGCCTGGCCTCCTGCAGGGTACGAAAGCCCACCAGGGCCCGTGCCCAGTAGCGCTGGCGCGCCGCATGGCTGGCCATGAACACCTGGTGCTGCATGGGCGGCGGGCGCTTCCAATCGCCATGGTCGTCGCGATAGTCGGGAATGCCGCTGGCGGTGCTGATGCCGGCGCCGGTAAGTACCGCCAGGCGCGGGTGCCGCGCGACGAAGTCGGCAAGCGCCTCAAGATCACCGGAGGTGCCACTCAGAACCTGATTCACACTCGCCCCCTCACCAATCACACCGAAAGAGCATGGCCCCGCGAGGGGGAGGTTGTCTAGAATGGACCCTCCCCCCCCTCAGGGCAAGGAATCCCGATGGCCTGGCTGGAATACCTGCTCCCGCTGATCTTCCTGTTCCCGCTGGCGGCCACCGCGGTGATCGTGATGGCGCTGCGCAACCTGCACGATGCCCGGGTGCGCTCGCCCTTCGACGCCCACCCGCTGCGCGAGCCCGGACAGGCCCTGCGCGACCGCCTCGACCGCGCCTTCGCCGGCCTCTTCCTCGACGGCGCCCTGGGCCCCATCGTCACCCTGGCGCCGCTGGTCTACGGCATGGGCCGCATGCTCTTTTCCAGCGAGCAGAACTGGATCGAGTGGGCGCTCTACGGCGCGCTCTGCACCCTGCTGGCACTGGTGTTCTGCTTCCTGCTGATCCGCGACTTCCAGCGCATCCGCCGGCTCAAGCTGGGACTGGCCTGCGAACTCGCCGTGGGCCAGGAGCTCGAGCGGATGATCCGCCCCGAGGCGCACCCCTACTACGTCTTCCACGACGTGCCCGGCGATGGCTATACCATCGACCATGTGGCGGTCACCCCCCACGGCATCTTCGTGGTCGAGACCCGCGCCCGCACCCCCGCCATCACGCCCGGCGGCCGCGAGGTCAGCCTGGTCGCCGTGGAGCCGGATCGCCTGCGCTTCCCGGGCTGGAACGAGCGTCGCCCACTGCGCAAGACCCGCCAGGCCACGCGCTGGCTGACCGGCTGGCTCGAACGCCAGGTCGGCGGTCCGGTACCGGTCAAGGGCGTGCTGGCCCTGCCCGGTTGGGAGATCGACACCAGCCAGGCAGCGGACGACCTGCTGGTGGTCGGTGGCGGCGACCTGGCCAGGCAGCTCACCGCGACCCGGCTGGGCGAGGTCGACGATGCCACCCACGACGCGGTGATCACGGTCCTGCGCCATCGCGCCAGCCTGCTGGACCTGCCGACCCTGGCGGGCCCCTCGGTCTGATCAGTCGAAGGTGGTGATCCGCACCCGGGTCGCGCAGCGGCCACGGTCCTGGCGCACCAGGCTCTCGGCCGCCGGGAAGTCCGCCAGGCGAGCGGCCGCGATCCCGATGCGCACCTCGGTGAGCAGGCGATTGCCGCGCCCACCGCACTCCAGCCGCAGCGCACGCCCCGTGTCCTGACCGAAGGCCGCCTCGAAGGCATTGATCAGGTCATTGCGCGCCACCTCGCCGCCCTGGTTGAGGGTCACGAAGGCACCAAAGGCACTCGCGTTGACCCGCTCGACCAGGGCCACCGAGGCCGAAAAGTACGCCGCCTCGGGCAACGCCAGGCAGGCGGCGTGCTTGGCATACTGGTAGCGGCCCAGGCAGCTGGCACGCCCCGGCATGGCGGCGTCCAGGGCGTCGCCCAGCGCTTCCGGCAGGTCGAGAGGCGGATGAGCGCGGCAGAAGCTGCCGTCGGGTCGCGGCGTCTCGAGGAAGCAGCCCTCGCGCCACCAGCGGCGCCGGTCGATGCCACGCTCGGCGAAGCGCGCGGGCAGCGAGGGCCACAGGCCGTGCAGCACGAAGCCCCGCTCGGCCCACTCGCGCAGGTCCGGTTCACGGCACTCCCGGGGTGGGCGCGAGCGGCTCTCGCAGAAGCCGGGGTGCCAGGTCAGCGCCAGGGTGTAGTGGTCGAAGCCCTCGGCCGGAAGCCCCTCGAGGGGTGCCTCGGCCAGGGACGGCAAGGCCGCCAGCAGCAGCACCAGCCCGAGCAGCGCACTTCGCCAACCAGCCGCTGCGGCCCGCAGCATCGCCATCTCAATCCCCCCGCAGCCGGCCGCCCATCTCCTGGGCCAGGTCCACGGCGTAGTGGTCGGTCATGCCGCCGATGAAGTCGAGCATGCGCCGGTAGCTGTCGTAGAGGCTCCAGGAAGGGCGCGGGGTGTTCTCGCCGATCAGCGCCAGCACGCGCTGGTGCTTGAAGGTGGACCGGCCGGTATGGTGCAGCTCATGGGCGGCACCGATAAAGGCCTCCAGAAGTATTCCCAGCGTCGTATAAGCACCGATCTCCAGCTTGGCCTTGCGCTCGTTCTGGAAGATCCGCTCGCGGGCCAGCTGCTTGGCCGCCTTCACCCCCCAGCCCAGGTCCGGGTGACAGAGCTCCAGCAGGTCGTCCTTGAGGCGCCCGCCCAGCAGTTCGGCCTCGTGCAGCACGAACACCGCCCCCACGTCGTTCACCGCCCGCTCCATGGCCGCGCCGCGCAGGGCGGCGATGCGCCGCCGCTGGGAGACCCCATGGCGCTGCATGGTGGCGTAGTCGGCGGGTTCGCCGCCAGCGATCTGGATCAGGATCTCGGTGACCTCTTCAAAGCGCAGGATGCCCATCTCCAGGCCATCCTCCAGGTCGAGCAGCGCATAGCAGATGTCGTCGGCGGCCTCCACCAGCCAGGCCAGCGGGTGGCGGCACCAGCGCCCCTCGCCGCGGGGCAGCAGGCCCAACCGCTCGGCCACCTCGGCCAGCAGCTCGCGCTCGCTCTGGTAGCAGCCGAACTTGCCGGCCGCCCCGCCGTGCTCCACGGTCCAGGGGTACTTGAGCAGGGTGCCGAGCGTCGCCGTGGTCAGGCGCATGCCGCCACGGAACTGGTTGTACTCCACCTGAGTGACGATGCGAAAGCCCTGGGCATTGCCCTCGTAGGTGAGCAGGTCCTGGCGCTCGGGCGCCGAGAGCCCCTCCAGCAGGCCACTGCCATCGGCCGCGGCGCGGGCGAACCAGTCGCGGATGGCGTACTCGCCGGCATGGCCGAAGGGCGGGTTGCCGATGTCGTGGCCCAGGCAGGCGGCCTGGACGATCACCCCCAGGTCCGCCGGGGTGATCCAGTCGGGCAGGCGGCCACTCAGCCGCTCGCCGACGATCATGCCCAGCGAGCGCCCCACGCAGCCCACTTCCAGGGAGTGAGTCAGCCGGGTGTGAATATGGTCGTTGTCGGTCAGCGGGTGGACCTGGGTCTTGCGCCCCAGGCGCCGGAAGGAGCCGGCGAAGACGATGCGGTCGTGGTCCTTGTGGAAGGGGCTGCGGCCGATCTCGTCGCGGGCCCCGCCGGGGCGCTCGCCGCGCCGGTCGTGCAGGCGACCCGGGTCGAGCAGCCGCTCCCAGCTCATCTGCGTCATGGGTGTTCTCTCCTTGGATGGCCCATTCTGGCAGCCCCGAGCGCCGGCGCCCAGTCCAGTCGGCCTAGGCGAGGCGCGCCCTGACCATCCAGGAGTAGACCAGGCCGGCAACGATCAGGGTGACGGCGAAGAGGTAGATGCCCACCGAGATGCCGCTGTTCCACAGGATGTTCCACTCCCCACCCGAGATCGACATGGCGCGGCGCAGGTTGAACTCCATCTGCCCGCCCAGCAGCAGGCCCAGCACCACCGGCACCGTGGGGATCTCCAGCTTGCGCAGTGCATAGCCCAACACCCCGAAACCCAGCATCATGTAGAGGTCGAAGGCGCTGTTGTTGAGCGAGTAGACGCCGACGAAGGCCACCATCACCACCATGGGCATCAGGAACCAGCCCGGCGCCTGCAGCACCTTGGCGAACAGACCCACCAGCGGCACGTTGAGCACCAGCAGCACGAAGTTACCGATCACCAGTGCCGCCACCAGCCCCCACACCATCTCCGGCTGCTGCTCGAAGAGCAGCGGCCCCGGGGTGATGTTCATCGACAGCAGCAGCGCCAGCAGGATCGCCGTGGTACCACTGCCGGGGATGCCCAGCGACAGCATGGGAATCAGTGCACCGCCGGCGGCGGCGTTGTTGCCCGCTTCGGGCGCCGCCACGCCACGCGGATCACCCTGGCCGAAGTGACCGTCGCGCCCCACCCAGCGCTTCTCGAACATGTAGGCGAGGAAGCTGCCCAGCGCCGCGCCGGCGCCGGGCAGCACCCCGGCCACGAAGCCGATCAGCGAGCCGCGGGCGATGGTCGGCGCACAGCGTCCGGCGGAACGCACACCGGGCATCGCCGAGCCGAGTGTCAAGGTCGGGCGGCTGGTGCCGCGAATGTCCTCCAGGTAGATCAGGCACTCCGAGATGGCGAACAGCCCCACCAGAGCGACGATGAAGTCGATGCCGTCGTAGAGCTCGTAGAACCCGAAGGTGTAGCGCGGCACCCCGCTGACCGCATCGATGCCGACGCTGCCCAACAACAGCCCCAGGAAGGCGGCGATGAAGCTCTTGACCAGGCTGCCGCCAGTCACCCCGCCGATGGTGGCGAAGGCCAGCACGAAGAGCGCGAAGTACTCCGCCGGGCCGAAGCGGATGGCGAACTGGACCAACAGCGGCGCGAACAGTGCCAGCCCCAGGGTGGCCACCCCGGCGCCGACGAAGGAAGCCACCGCAGAGAGCCCCAGCGCCTCGCCGCCACGCCCCTGCAGTGCCATCGGGTAGCCGTCCAGGGTGGTCATCATGGCCGGCTCGTCGCCGGGGATGTTGAGCACGACGGAACTGATGCGTCCGCCATACATGCAGCCGTAGTAGACGCTGACCAGCAGGATCAGCGCCCCCGTGGCCGGCAGGCTGAAGTTGAAGGAGAGTGGGATCATCAGCGCCACGCCGTTGACCGGCCCCAGGCCGGGCAGCGCGCCGATCAGGGTGCCGATGACACAGCCGATGAACGCCAGGAAGAGATTCTGGGGCTCCAGGGCCACGGCAAAGCCCTGGACGAGGAAGGCGAGGATATCCATATCGCGGCGTTACCAGTCCAGGCCCGGCATGTCGGGAAGCGGAATACCGAGGGCGAATTCGAATAGCGCATAGAGGGCCAGGGCGAGCACGGCGCCACTGACCAGGGCGGGCTTCCAGGAGGCCCCGAACAGGCGGACCAGCAGCACCACCGCCACCAGGGAGGCCGGCAGGAAGCCGAGCGGCTTGACCAGGCCGGCGAAACTTGCCAGCACCAGCAGGGTCAGCGCCTGGCGTAGCAGGACGGCGCGACCCGGCCAGCGCTGGTTGACGCCGGGACGCAGGATCAGCAGCAGTGACAGCGCCGCCAGGGGCAGGCTGATCAGACGCGGGTATTCGCCCGGCCCGATGGGCTGCATGAAGCCCGACTCCAGGTCGTGGGAGAGCCACCAGGCACCCACCGCCAGCGCCAGCAACAGGGCCCCGGCGATGCGATCGCCGATGACGCCGGGCACCCGCCCGGCGTCGTCCTGCAGGAGATCACTCACTGGATGACACCGATCTCCCGGGAAATGGCCTCGACCTCGTCGATGGACTCGCGGACGAAGGCGTCGAACGCCTCACCACCGCGCCACAGCGGGACCAGGCCGTTCTGCTGGGCGACGTCCTTCCACTCGTCGCTGTCGTAGAGCGCCTGGAGATCCTCCACCATGGCGGCATAGTCCGCGTCGGAGACCTCGCCACCGGTGTAGAAGCCGCGCCAGTTATAGCCGGCAACGTCATAGCCCTGGGAGGCGGCGGTGGGCAGGTCGGCGAAGGGCTCGGGCAACGGCTCCTCGGAGAGCACCGCCAGCACGCGCACGTCGCCCGACTCGATGAAACCGGCGATCTCCCCCAGGTCTGTCGAGACCACATCCACGTGGCCGCCCATCATCTGGGTCACGGCCGGGCCGCCCCCGTCGAACTGCACCCAGCGCAGGCTGCCGATCTGGTTATCCGGCATGCCGGCCGCCTTGGCCAGCATCAGCGCACGGATGTGGTCCCAGCCGCCGGCACCGCTGGAGCCGGCAACGGCCAAGGCGCCCGGATCCTCGACGATGGTGTCCAGCAGCTGCTCGAGGGTCTGGTACTCGCTGTCGTCATCGACCAGGATGACGCCCACATCGGTGCCGAGCATGGCCAGCCAGCGCATGGTGTCGGCGCCGCCGGGGTACTTGCCCTGGGCGATCTGGGTGACCCCCACGGTGCTGGTGGCGACGATCAGGTCGCTGTCGTCGGCGCGGTTGCTCTCGACGTTGGCGAAGGCCACCGCACCCACCCCGCCCGGCATATTGGTGACCTGCACCGGGCCGTCTGTCAGCTCCAGGTCGAGCAGCAGCTTGCCTACCGAGCGGCAGGTGAAGTCCCAGCCGCCGCCGGGATCCGCCGGGGCGATGCACTCGCTGATGGGCAGGGCATGGCCGGGCATGCTGGTGACCAGGCCGAGCCCCAGCAGGGCCGAGGCGGCAATCCCCCGGGTGGCGTGCTTCATGGTTGGCATCTCGTTGATCCTCCTGTTGTTTTTATCGCAACTGTTTTATAGCGACTGTTTTTATAACGACTGTTGCTATAGCGACTGTTGTTATGGCCACGCGCCCCGCCGGGCCCGGGACCCTCTGCAGCGTAGGTTCAAATGACGCCCTGTGCCTCCAGGGCCTTCAACTCATCTTCATCAAGGCCGAGCTCTGCCAGGATCTCGCGGGTGTGCTCGCCGAGTCGCGGCACTGGGTGATACAAGGTGGCGGGAGCCTCACGCATCTTGACCGGAAAGCCGGTAACGGGAACTCGGCCGGAGGCCTGATCCAGCGACAGACACATCTCTTGGGCCTGCACCTGCGGGTCGGCAAACGTTTCACGCAGGTCGTGCACCCGCCCGCACGGGACCCCCGCCCGGTTGAAGTGCTCGATCCACTCATCCACCAGGCGCGTTTCGGTGACGTCGTTGAGGATCTCACGCAGCGCATCGCGATTGGCCATGCGTTGGCGGTTATCCGCGAAGCGCGCTTCATCGAGTAGGTGCAGCATGTCCAAGGCGCCGAGAAAGCGCTCCACCATGGTGTCGTTGCTGGGTGCGATGGCTACCTCACCGTCGCTGGCCCTGAACAGGCCATACGGATAGAGCATGGGATGGTCGTTGCCGGTGCGCGCCGGGACTCGGTCAGTGGCGAAGAACTCCGCGGCCAGGTATCCCATCATGGCGATCAGGCCGTTGGTCAGGGCCGTCTCGACGATGTCCCCTTGGCCACTGCGCTCGCGGCGGACCAGGGCGGCACAGATGCCGAATGCCAGGTTCTGGCTGGCCACCATGTCGCTGATGGGCGGGGCGGCCCGCATCGGCTCGCCGTCGGCCGGGCCATTCACGCCCATGAAGCCGCTCATGGCTTGGGCGACGAAGTCGTAGGCGGGACGGTCGCGATAGGGGCCGCTGGAGCCGAAGCCGTTGATGCGCCCCACCACCAGGTGCGGAAAGCGCTCACGCAAGGTGTCGTCGTCGAGGGCCATCTTGGCGAGCACGCCGGGGCGAAAGTTCTCCACCAAGACGTCGGCATCTTCCAGCAGGCGATAGAGAATCTGCTTACCCTCGGCGCTGCGCAGGTCGAGGGTAAGCGAGCGCTTGTTGCGATTGAACTGCGCAAAATACCAGCTCTCGCCGTTGACCATGTTGCCCTGGCTGCGCACGACGTCGCCCTTGCCTGGAGGCTCGACCTTGATCACGTCGGCGCCATGATCGCCGAGGATCTGGGTACAGAAGGGGCCGGAAATGACTCGCGTCAGGTCGATAACGCGAATGCCGGTCAAGGAGCCCGATGCCTGGGAAGCGAAGGATGTCATGTACCTATCACCCCTGCGCCGTGGGCACGGCATCGCATGCGCTCAGCGCCAGGCGCGGCCCGGCCTTGGAGACCTGGGCCGGCAAGGGGCGCCCCATCATCTCGCTGGCCAACCTTGCCGCGTGGATCAGCCCCCCGAGCTCGAGGCCGGTGTCGATGCCCATCTCCTCGAGCAGGTAGGCCAGGTCCTCGCTGGCGATATTGCCTGAAGCACCCGGCGCGAAGGGACAACCACCCAGGCCACCGATGGAGCTCTCGTAGCGGTCCACGCCCAGCGCCAGCCCCTGCATGACGTTGGCCAGGCCGATACCGCGGGTGTTGTGGAAGTGCAGGGTCAGCGGCAGGCCGGATACCGCCGTGCGCAGATGGTGGACGCGCTCGGCGACCAGCGGCGGCGTGGCCATGCCGGTGGTATCGCCCAGCGACAAGCGGGAGGCCCCCAGATCGGCGAAGCGGCGGGCAATGTCGGTGACCGCCCGTACCGGAACATTGCCCTCGAAGGGGCAGCCGAAAGCGGTGGCGATGGCCCCACGCAGCGCGACTCCAGTGCCCTCAAGCAGGCGCGCCACCTGTTCGAAGCCCGCCAGGGACTCCTCGACGCGGCGATTCACGTTCTTGGCGTTGTGGCTCTCCGAGGCGGAGACGAACAGCACCACCGAGTCCACGCCCGCCTCCAGGGCGCGCTCGGCACCACGCAGGTTGGGCACCAGAGCCGAAAGGTGCAGGCCGGAAGTCTCTCGCAGCGCCGCCACCAACTCCGCCGCATCGGCCAGTGCCGGCACCGCCCGCGGGCTGACGAAGGAAGTGACCTCGAACTCACGCACCCCGGCCGCGATCAGCGCGCGGGCCAGCGCCAGCTTCTGCTCGGTGGTGAGAACCACGCGCTCGTTCTGCAGGCCGTCGCGCAGGCCTACCTCGGTGACCTGGACACGCGTCGGAAGCGCTTCTGGTGCGGCAGACATGAGGCGTCCTATTGAATGGTAGGTTGCTTATGCATCGACGCTACGGCAGCGGCGTCACACTCAACAATGCGCCTTTCGTCCTAGGCCGACGCGGGTCACTCCCCCACCGCCCGCGGCGGCTTGGCGGCTTGGCGGCTTGGCGGCTTGGCGGCTTGGCGGCTTGGCGGCTTGGCGGCTTGGCGGCTTGGCGGCCCAAGGCTACTCCCCCTCCGCCAGCGCCGGCAGCAGCGTCTTGAGCTTGCGGGTGAGCGTGTTGCGCCCCCAGCCCAGCAGCTCGGCGGCCTCGCCCTTGCGTCCCCCGGTGTGCTTGAGCGCCGTCTCGATCAGGATGCGCTCGACGTCCGGCACCGCCTCCTCGAGCAGGTGGGTGTGGCCCGCGGCCAGGGCCCGGTCGGCCCAGTCGCGGATGGCGGTGCGCCAGTCGCCGGCGTTGCCCTCGGTGGCGCCGGGCTCACGCAGCTCCTGCGGCAGGTCCTCGACGAGGACCTCGCGACCGGAGGCCATCACCGTCAGCCAGCGGCAGGTATTCTCCAGCTGGCGGACGTTGCCCGGCCAGGGCAGCCGGGTGAAGTGAGTCTCGGCCTCGGGGGTCAGCACCTTGACGTCGGTGGTGAGCTCCTTGGCCGCCTCGGCCAGGAAGTGGCGCGCCAGCCGCGGGATGTCCTCGCGACGCTCGGCCAGCTTCGGCAGATGCACGCGGATCACGTTGAGGCGGTGGAAGAGGTCCTCGCGGAAGCGCCCGTCTTCCACCAGGGTCTCCAGGTTCTGGTGGGTGGCGGCGATGATCCTCACGTCCACCTTCACCGAGGTGTGCCCTCCCACCCGGTAGAACTCGCCGTCGGCCAGCACCCGCAGCAGGCGGGTCTGGGTCTCGGCGGGCATGTCGCCGATCTCGTCGAGGAACAGGGTCCCACCGTCGGCCTGCTCGAAGCGTCCCTGGCGCTGGGCGGTCGCGCCAGTGAAGGCGCCCTTCTCGTGGCCGAACAGCTCCGACTCGATCAGGTCCTTGGGGATCGCCGCCATGTTCAGGGCGATGAACGGCTTGCCAGCCCGCGGGCTGTGCTGGTGCAGTGCCCGGGCCACCCGCTCCTTGCCGGTCCCCGACTCGCCGTTGATCAGCACGGTGATGTGCGAGTGCGACAGTCGGCCGATGGCGCGGAACACCTCCTGCATGGCCGGGGCCTCGCCGATGATCTCGGCATCCAGCCCCTCGGGCACGCTGACCGGACGACGCCGCTCGCGGGCATGGGCCACGGCCCGTCGCACCAGGGCCAGGGCCTCGTCCACGTCGAAGGGCTTGGGCAGGTACTCGAAGGCGCCGCCTTGATAGGAGGCCACAGCGCTGTCGAGGTCGGAATGCGCCGTCATCACGATCACCGGCAGCTCCGGATGGACCTCGCGCACCTTGGCCATCAGGTCCAGACCGTCGATGCCCGGCATGCGGATATCGGTGACCAGCACGTCCGGCGGCGCCTCGAGCAGGCGCTCCAGGGCACGATCGGCCCGATCGACGGTCTCGACCTCGAGGTCGGGCTGGGCCAGGGCACGCTCCAGCACCCAGCGAATGGCGCGATCGTCGTCGATGACCACCACGCGTGCGACATCAGTCATGGCGCTTCTCCAGCGGAATCAGCAATCGGAATTGGGTATGGCCGGGCTCGGAGTCGCACTCGATCAGCCCATGGTGCTGGTGCAGGATCGACTGCGCGATGGAGAGCCCCAGGCCGCTGCCCTCGGCGCGGCCGGAGACCATGGGATAGAAGAGAGTCTCGCGCAGCGACGCGGGGATGCCCGGCCCGTTGTCGATGATCGCCACCTCGCAGACCAGCCGGTGGCGCTCGGCGCCCAGGGTGAACTGGCGGCGAGCGCGGGTGCGCAGCGTGAGCCGCGGCGCGGCGATGCCGGCCTCGGTCATGGCCTCCACGGCATTGCGCGCCACGTTGAGCACGGCCTGGATCAGCTGGGACTCGTCCCCGGCGAGGTCCGGCAGGCTGGGGTCGTAGTCGCGCTCGACCCACACCCCCGGCTGCTCGACGATCAGCAGCGAGCGCACCCGCTCCAGCACCTTGTGGATATTGAGCGGCTCGTGGCGAATCATCCGGTTGGGTCCCAGCATGGAGTCGACCAGGTCGCGCAGCCGGTCGACCTCCTCGATGATGATGCGGGTGAACTCCTTAAGGCCGGGGTCGTCGAGGTCGCGCTCCAGCAGCTGGGCCGCGCCGCGGATACCGCCCAGGGGGTTCTTGACCTCGTGGGCCAGCCCCCGGGCGAGCACCTTGATGGTCTCCTGACGGGTCTGCAGCGCCTCCTCCCGAGAGATGCGCAGCAGCCGGTCGCGAGGCTCCACCTCCAACAGCAGCTCGTCGGCGGAGAGCGGCGAGACGGTGTAGTCGACGGTCAGCACCTCGCCGGTGACCAGGGTCAGGCGCGCCTCGCGCTGGGTGAAGGGGTGAAACTCGTCGCGCGCCTTGGCCAGCAGCTCGCCGACCTCCGATCCGCCGTCCACCAGGGAGGGCAGGGGCAACCCCTTGAGGCGACTCAGGCTGATCGCCAGCAGCGCCTCGGCGGCCGGATTCATCCAGCGCAGCCGCAGCTCGCCATCGAGCAGCAGCACCGCCGTGGTGAGGTGTTCCATCAAGCGTTGGTACATGGAGAGGTCCTGCCCGGTCCGATGGTGGCCTCCCTCGAGAGGCGCTCTCACGACTTGTCTTTCAAGACTTGTCTTTCAAAACATTTGCAAGAAGCGCGCCACTCCATGGCGCACGGCATGGCGCCGTATCGGGGCAGGGGCGCACCGGCTTTGTGCACCACTTTAGTGCAGGGAAGTGCCGAACGCCCAATGTCGTGCAGCGGGAGAACGTCGAGCAGGAAGGTCAGCGCCCCTCCGGAAACGGGAAGGCACGAGGTGGGTGGCGATGGTGCGGGGTTGCCGGCCACTCCCGTTCGTCATCGGGGTGGCGTGAGGTAGCGTCGTCGCGCAATCGCTCCAGGTGCTCGAAGGCGCTGCCCTCGCTCACCCGGTCGGCATGTTCGAAGGCATCGAGGCGCCCCTCGTCGCGTGGCAGGGGCTCGCGACAGGGCCTGTGGGTGCCGTCCGGACACAGCGGCCGATGTGGCCGGCGAAGGGGAAGCTAATTGCTGGCTGGATTGTTGGGGTTCTGGGGCAGGTTGACGCTGGCCCGCTGCACGTAGAGTGTCACCGGCGACGTGCGATGGCGCACCGCGCCACTGGCATCCAGCAGTTCGGCCTGCAGCACATGCTCGCCGCGATTCAAGTTGTTGAGCACGAAGGTATCGGTGTGCATGGCCGTCTGGCTGATCCGGCCGTCCACCAGCAGGCGCACCCGATGGTCCTCGCGCAGGTCCGGCTGGATGCCCAGGGTCACCTGGACGTTGCCGGCGGCCCCGGTGGGCAGCGTCTCCTCCTGGCGGGGCGAGAGGATGCCGAAGCTATCGTAGGGCATGAAGGGCTGCCCCGGCCCGGCGGCTGTCCCGCCGCCACTGCCGCTGCCACTACCGCCGACCACGGCCGGCGCCCCGGCCTCGCGGGTCTCGTCGCGGCCGGGCACCACGGTCAGCGGCTTGAGGTCGACCTCCTCGCCGCCGCGCTCCGGGTTGTCGGTGAACACCACGTTGCCCTGGGCGTCGGTGGTACGATAGATGGTCTGGGCCTGGGCCGCGAGGCTGACCGAGAGCCCCAGCGCCAGAATCACGAGTGCCTTGTTCATGCCTACCCCCTGCGTCGTCGCCGCCGCCCGACGGCAACGGCCATGCGAGATTGCATCATCCCCTTCTTGGATAGTGTATGAAAGAAAGGGGTTCCGCCATGGCGGAACCCCTTTCTTTCATACACTATCCAAGAAGGGGATGATGGAAGCGCGCCTGGGCGTTGCCGTCGGGCGGCGGGGCCG